>JAGQHR010000546.1 GCA_020431745.1 Candidatus Eiseniibacteriota bacterium | reverse complement strand
AGGATCGGTGCCCGTGCCTCGGACGCGCACGAGACCCGACCGCCGGACGATGCCCCGGTGTCCGCGGCTCCGACTTCGGCTCCGACTTCGGCTCCGTCTCCGGCTCCGGCTCCGGCTCCGGCTCCGTCCTCCTCACCGGCGATCCAAGAGCGCATCGTCGCCGGGACCGAAGAGGACGTTCTCGCACGGCTGCGCCAGGTCGTCGAGAGCAATGGCCTCCGTGTCATGGGTGAGCTGCATCAGGGCAAGGCGCTCGCTTCCGCCGGGCTCGTGATTCAGTCCGAGACGCTCTTCGTCGGCAATCCCGAAGTCGGCAAGCGGCTCTTCGAGATCGAACCCGGAGCCGGCGTGGCCCTGCCGATGCGGATGAACGTGTTCACCGATGCATCCGGTCAGACGATCGTGGCCTACGTCCCTCCGTCGCAGGATCTGGCCGGATTCCACAATGCCGCCCTCGACCAGGCCGCGGCGCGGCTGGATGCCAAGCTCGCGTCGATCGTCTCGGCGCTTTAGCCCGAACTATTCACGAAGCGATCTGCTGCGCCTCGCGACGATCGTTCATGAATAGTCCGGGATAGCGGGGTGCGGACGAGCCGCACCTGAGGCGGCGGACGTCTATCGGCTTCCCGCCCGGCGGATTCCGCGCGAGTTCCCGGCAACCCCCATCGGCCGCATTCGTACAGGACGGGCGTGAGCCGAATCCGACGTCAGTTCCACCCCGATGGACGCCCCTTCGCAGCGCACGCCCTGCGCCATGTTGCCGTTGGCGGCTGGCAGGTCTACGAGAAGTTCTACTTCCCCGACGGGACGATGCCCTGGCACACCCACGACGATGCCAACGTCACGTTCTTCCTTTGGGGCAGCCTCGAAGAGTGCGCCAATGGCCGCACCATGCGCGGTGAGCCGGGTCGGGTGCTGTACAAGCCCGCCGGAGTCCGCCATCGCAATCAGGTCGGTCCGAACGGGGCGCACGTGCTCGAGATCAAGCTCGGCGCCGCGAATGCGCAATTCGACTACCGCTGGCGGCACACGGAGGGAGATGCGGATCTCGCGCGCAGCCTGTTGCGTGCGATCCGTCTCGATGCCGGATCGGACTCTCCATGGATCGACGAGCTGTGCACGGTGGCGACGATCCCCCGTTCGGGGGAGGGGGGCCACACGGCGGACTTCGCGGAGTCGTGGATCGGCCAGGTGGCGGAGCTCCTTCGCGAGGAGTGCACTCTACCGATCCGGCATCAGGATGTGGCCCGACGGTTCGGAGTCCACCCCGTGTCGCTCGCTCGCGCCTTCCGCCGGACCTTCCGCTGCTCGATGGGGGAGTACCTGCGGCAACGACGTGTCGAGGTGGCGGTGCGGGCGCTCGCGACTCGTGACGGAGATTCCCTCGCGGACGTGGCCATCGAGAGCGGATTCTCCGATCAGAGCCACCTCACGCGCGCGCTCAAATGTCGAACCGGGCTCACGCCGGGCGAGCTGCGCGTCCTGATGCGGAGCGGGAGAGCGACGCAGAACGACGTCCCGGTCGTGCGGGGAGACGGGGCCTTCATCGGAACGTAGCGGTGAAGGCTACTTCTTCGCGTCCACCCACTCGATCGAGAAGACGGCCGCTTCCATGTCGGGAGCGATGCCACGGATCCCGACGACCCATCGTCCCTTCTGGAAGTTGAAGACCTGCTTGTTCTCCTCGTTGTCCTGCATTCGGAAGCCGGCCTGCTGCGCGATGGTTCCCGCGGTCGCAGCGCTGAAACGCGACGTGCCCCGGGCCACGCGGGCCTGCATCTTCCCGAACTGCGCGGCCGCTTCTTCCGGCGTCGCGAAGGCGCTGGCGTAGATCGTCAGCCGGTCCTCGCCGTACGTCGCGACCCAGCTCTCGTCGGAGGCCGGGCTCCCCATGTGGATCGCGTTGATCAGGGCCTTCGCTTCCGCCCCCTCCGCCAAGTTGGTCCGTGCCAACTGGGCGACCTTGGCCGGCGCCTGCGCATTCTGCGGCGGCGCGCCACCACACCCGGGAAGGAGCGTGACGGCCGACCCGAGGGCCAGCAATCCGATGACGAGAGAGGCGAATCGTGCAGGGCGAGGAGCGTGGGGCCGGGCCGAGCGGGGTTGATCCGTCGCTCCGGGCACACGCGAGTCAGGGGAGCAGGTGAAAGTTTTCATGGCGGGAGTGTAGACCCGCTGCTCGACCTGTCAAGGCTCGTCGGTCGCGTGTTGGTCGCGTGCCGGTCGCGTGCCGGTCGCTCGTCGGTCGTGTCGGCGGCTGGTCGGCGGCGTGTCGACGTCGTGTCGACGTCGTGTCGTTGGCCTGTCGTTCGCGCGTCGGCGACATGTCGGTCGAGTGTCGACGTCGTGTCGTTGGTCTCTAGGTGGCGCGTCGGTGGTGTGTCGACGTCGTGTGGTCGGTCTGCAGTTGGCGCGTCGTCGGCGGCGTCGGTGGCTTCAAGGTGGCGCGCCGGCGGCAGCGTCGAGGGGCGTGGCGGTGGCCTCTCGGGGGCTCGGTGGGTGGTGTGTCGATGGTGCCTCGAGCGCGCGTCGGGGGGACGTTGCAGCGACCAGACTGATCAGAACGACGTGAAGAGGTTGACGTCGAGAATCGGTCCTGCGATGCCCGCCGCATCCGCCAGCAGGCACGCGCCCAGCGCGTAGCGGGTCCGCCGCACGGCGACCGATCCGAAGTAGACCGCGAGCACGTAGAACGTGGTTTCGGTGCTGCCCTGCAGCGTGCTCACGAGATAGCCGACGTAGCTATCCGTACCGTACGTCTCGAGCGCATGGGCCATGACTCCGAACGCTCCCGAACCCGAAAGCGGTCGCAGGAGGGCCATCGGCAGAGCTTCCCCGGGAAGTCCCAGTGGTCCCGTGACCGGTGCCACGGCGCGGATCAACAGATCGAGCGCTCCCGAGGCCTGGAACATGCCGACGGCGACCAGGATCGCCACCAGATAGGGAATGATGCGAATCGCGACCGTGAATCCTTCGCGCGCGCCGGTGACCAGCGACTCGTAGACGCGGACACCGCGCAGCCATCCGTAGAGTGCGATGAGCGCGATCAGGAGCGGCAGGATCCACGCCGAGGTCAGATCACCGACCACGTCGATCCAACCCTTCTGGGCGATTTCTCCGGTCGCTTCGACGACGCGCTGGAAGGTCTTCGGATCGAGGAGGGTCCGCACCAGACCCACTCCCAACGCGACGAAGACCCCGATGACGGTCAGGCGGCGCAGCAGGAGGCCCATCTTCGACCATCCGGCCCGGATCTTGGCCGCGGCCGCCTCCGATTCTCGGGTCTCTTCGTCGACCAGATCATCGGACGGATCGTGCCCGGGATCTGCCGTTCCTGGCGCCCGGTCCGGGCCGCGTGTGCCGCGTGTGCCCGGGGTGCCCGGGGTGCCCGCGGCCTGCCGTTCGGGTCCACCCATGTCGACGTCGA
>JAGQHR010000545.1 GCA_020431745.1 Candidatus Eiseniibacteriota bacterium | reverse complement strand
TCCCGACCCGTCCGACCCGGATCGTGGCCTGCACGACATCGTCCTTCTGGAGCGTCTCCACGGTCCGCTCCGTGGCCTCGGGAATCGGCGGGAGCGCGGAGTCGGAAACCGTGCCCGGCTTCCAGGAACCGAGCCTGGCCTCGAGATCGCGCAGGAGGTCTTCCGGCTCGAAGGCGCCGACGACTGCGAGCACGCCGTTGTTGGGGCGGAATCCCGACTCATAGAACCCGACGATCTGATCGCGGGAGAGCTCGGACACCACCTCCGGGCGCCCCAGCGAGGGGTTGCGGTAGGGATGATCCCCGAAGATGCACTCCGTGAAGCGACGTGCGACGCGATAGGCGTTGTCGTCCTCCCGACGGCGCAGGCCGCTCAGGATGTCGCTGCGACGCCGCTCGATCTCTTCCGCGGCAAAGGCGGGCTGGGTCACGACGTCGGCCAGGATCTCGATTGCGGCGCCGAGATCGTCGGAGGCTGCGGAGAGCCCGACGCTCGCGAAGTCGCGATCACAGTGCACGCCCAGGGCCGCGCCGAGCGAGTCGACGTCCTCCGCGAGCTGCGTCGCGCTTCGTTGCCGCGTGCCGTGGGAGAGGAGCGTCGTGGTGAGCTGGGCGAGCCCCTCCTCCCCGCGCCTCTCCCGCACGAGGCCCGATCGCAGGAGCAGGTTGAGTGAAACCACCGGCAGCCCGGGCCGCTGCACGAGCAGTGCGAGCAGTCCGTTGGAAAGCGTCTTGCGGTGGACGGCGATGCGCGGACCTTCGCCTCCCGTCGTCGTCGGACTAGGACTCATCGGCGTTCCCTTCCTCGCCCCGGAACGAATCGGGGGCCGGAGCGTTCTCGTCCGGGACCAGGTACCCTACCGTCCGTCCCGTCTCGGTGAAGACGTCGCGGGCCGCACGCTGGAGGTCGGCGGGAGTGAGGCGACGGTGCGACTCGACCCAGTCGAGATACTCCCGCCAGGTTCCTCGCGTGGCCGACGCCCCCAGGCTCTGCGCCATCTCTTCGTTGCTCTCCTGTCCGAACAGGTGCTCGACCTCGATCGCCCGGATCGCTTTGCGCAGCTCGGCCTCGGCGACCGGCCGCTCCTGGAGATCCGCCAGCTCGGCGTAGATCGCGTCGCGCAGTCTTTCGACGGCGATTCCCGGCCTCGCCGAAGCCCGGATCGAGAACGAGGACGGATCGGTGCGCAGGTAGTATCCGCCGGTCAAACCGACCGCCAGCTGCTCGCGATACACCAGGCGTTGATAGAGGCGGCTCGACTTGCCATGGAAGAGCAGATACTCGAGCGCATTGAGCGCGTAGATATCCTCGGACCCGCGTCCCGGCGTCCGATAGGCGACGATGATCCCGGGAAGCTGCACCGCCTTGCGCACCGACACGGTGCGCTCGCCCAACTGCCGCGGCTCGCGGATCCGGACTTCCGGTAGCTCGGACCCGCGCTCGATCCGTCCGAAGAAACGACTCGCCTGATCGACGACCCGGGCGTGCTCCACGTCCCCCGCCACCACCAGGAACGCATTGTTGGGACGGTAGTAGTCGCGATAGTAGGCCTGCAGATCCTCCACTGTGATGGTGAAGAGGTCCGTCATCCATCCGATGACCGGCCAGTGATAGGGGTGAGCCGTGAACATCGTCGCTTCCACCGCCTCGGAGAGCAGTCCGAACGGCGGATCCTCGCGGGTTTGGCGCCGCTCTTCCCGGATGACCGAAATCTCGGACGCGAACTCCTCGGGATCGAGGAGCAGTCCCTGCATCCGATCGGATTCCAGCTCCATGGAGAGCTCCAGCCGGTCGGCGGCCATCACCTCGTAGTACGCCGTGAAGTCGTGGCTGGTGAACGCGTTGTACGTCATCCCGTTCTCTTGGACGATCCGGTCGAAGGACCCGCGGGGATACTTCTCCGTCCCCTTGAACATCATGTGCTCGAAGATGTGGGAGATCCCGGTGATCCCCGTCCGCTCGTTGCGCGAACCCACCCGATACCAGACCTGCAGCGTCGCGGTGGGACTGGTCGAGTTCGCGGCGGTGAGCACGGTCAGCCCGTTGTCCAGGACCGACTCCTCTACCTTGCGGTGAAACAACGTTCCTCCTTGTCGGGCCCGAGGTTGCGCCCGAGATTTCGCCCGAGGCTGGTTGCGCCCCGAGCGGGGGCGGACGGCTTCGTCGGTTGCTCGAGCCCGAAGGCCCCAGAATAGCGGCCCCCACCCCGGAAACCAAGCCACGGGGACGAGCCCTTGACCGGGCTGGTCTCGATTGGGGATCCTTATCTTTCGCGCCGTGCGGCGCGGCCCCTCGGAACGGACGGCCCGCGGTGGGCGCCCGTCCCGATCCCGACCCCGATCAGGAGGTTTGCTTCCATGTCCGATGCTTCGAACGAGCGTTCTGTCCTGGCTGGAAAACAGCGCCGTCCCCGGATCCGATGGAGTCGACCCCTGGTCCTCGCACTGGCGTCGGCGGCCCTGTTCTTCTCCGCGGTGCGCGCGCACGGGGACGATCCCTGCAATGACGACGCGATTCTCCAGACCGGGATCAAGGTGCGACTCGAGAAGGCGCTCGAGCTCGTTCGCGGAGGCTGCATGACCATCCCGGGTCCGATCTGGACCGTCGTGCAGAAAGGGAGCTACAGCGACGGGAACACCGTTTCGATCAACAACCGCATCCTCCTGATCGATACGGCGATCGCGGCCGGATACGTCGAGGCCGAATCGTTGGCCGTCTCCGCGTTGGAAGGCGGAAAGTTCCCGGACGGAACCGAGCTGGCTCCGGATACCGGAGCGGCGCTGCTCGAAGGGCTCGGTCCCGCCCTCACGCCCTATCGCATCGGTCTCCTCCTGGATGTCTACGAGCAGGTGAACGCCGCCGTCGTGCGCGATGCCGTCATCCGGACCCTGCGGAACTCCGATCGTCCCGAGGCCCTGCTGCCCGCTCTCGATGCGAGCTGGCGATCGAAGGCTTCCGGACCCGAGGCTCGCAAGACCTTCGCAGAGCAGCCGGAAAAGACCCCGGACGCGATCCTGGCCCGGGTCATCGGCAACCTTCCGGAAGGCCCGGCGCTCGATTGGGCAATCGATCTCGCGCAGAGCGAGAAGGGCGAGCTTTCCATGAAGGCTGCGCAAGCCCGGGGCAAGTGAGCCCCCCGAGCCCTTTCGTCCGCGAGGCAGCCCATGTGACCATCGCCGTCATCGGAGCGGCGGACGCCACCCGAGACCTGTATCTTTCCGCGCGCTGGGTCGGGCGCCTTTTGGCCGCTTGCGGAGCGGTCGTCGTCACGGGGGGGCGGGGCGGCGTGATGGAGGCTGCGTCCCGCGGCGCTCTCGCCCAGGGCGGCGTGACGATCGGAATCCTGCCGGGCAGCGGACCGGAGGATTTTTTTTTT
>JAGQHR010000544.1 GCA_020431745.1 Candidatus Eiseniibacteriota bacterium | reverse complement strand
CGAATCGGCGCTCGCCGCGGGCTTCGATCCGCGCCGCGTGTATCGGATTCCCAATGGCGTGGATCTGGAACGTTTTGCTCCTCCCGGGCGGGACGCGCGTGCTCCTCGGGAGATCATGTTCGTGGGGGCGATCCTCGAGCGGAAGGGACTGCACCTGATCCTGCATGCCATGGAGAAACTGCTGCCGACGTACCCGGATCTCCGGCTTACCGTCGCCGGTCCCTGGATCGAGGGGCGGGACGCATCCCACGACGCATACGTGCGCGATTTGCGAGCGCGCCTTGTCGGGCAGCCGCTTTCCGACTGCGTGCAGGTGCTGGGCGCCGTCGAGCGGCCGGAGGACGTGCTGCGTCGCGCCTCGATCTTCGTGCTGCCGAGCGACGCCGAGGGACTACCGAACGCGCTGCTCGAGGCGATGGCGACGGCCGCGGTGCCGATCGTCACGGATCTGCCGTCCATGAGAGAGGTCGTCGACCCGGGAATCAGCGGGCTGCTGGTAGGGGAACGGAACGCCTCCTCCTGGGCGGAAGCTCTGGGTCGGCTTCTGAGCGACCGTGCGCTATTGAACCGGATGAGCGCGGCGGCTCGGGACGTGGTGACCGCGAGGTTCGGTCTGGCCGCGGTCGCGGAGCAGTATCGCGGCCTGTTCTGCAAGTCTATGAGAGGCAGTCGTTAACCTTCCTTCCGCTTTTTTCGTGTCCTGCCGCGAGCCACTTCTCCGCGAATCCCTATGAAGCCCGTTCAGGGAAGCGTCTCCAGGCGCCTCGGCTCCCTGACCAGAACGACGAACGAAGTACCTCCATAGGAGCCCAACAATGCGATCCGGCACTTCTGCCCTTTATTCCTGCATCGCGCTCGGAGCGGTCCTCGCGATCTCGACCGCGTCGGTCGAGACGGTGCGCGCGGCCGTGCTCTACGACGTGACTTTCGACCTCCCGCATCAGGTCGGCCTGCCGGCCGTGGAAGACAGCGGTCCTGCGCCCCGTCATGTCCTGTCTCCCGATGCCGGGGACGCTCCCATCGTCGTGGATGGTGTCGGCGCCCTGGTCGATCAGCCGGTCCGAATGGACTACAACACCGACGGGAGCAATCCTGACGACAAGGTTCTCCTGCGACTGCACGACTTGGGCGGAGCCGAGTATCCGCTGCCGTTGGCCGAGTTCTATTCCATCTCGATGGATCTGCTCGTCGACGGCGGAGACGGCGACGCCGGCATCTCGGTGTTCGTCGATGCTCCAGCCGTCCGCCGACTCGACTTCCAGATCGACGGAACGGCCGGCGGTTTCGTCTCCGGAGAAGGCTCGTTCGTCCTCCCGAGCTTCACGGTCGGCGACGTCCTGCATCTGCGGCTCGACGTCGATCTCGACGCCGACACCTGGCAGGTCTTCTATGATGACGCCGAGGTCTACAGCGGTCCGTTCGGCTCCGCCAGCATCATCGAGACGGTCCGCGTTTCGACGACGTTCCAGATCATCGGTGGCTCGGTCGAGGGTGGCGTGGACAACCTTCTGGTCGTGATCCCGGATGACGGCCCCTGCGACCGGGTGACCTTCAATGACCTCACGCTGCACGACAGCTGGATCGAGGGGCAGAGCTTCGTCTCCAGCGAAGTGCGTGTCGATGTGAGCGAGTTCTATGACACCGTCGGCCCATGCGGCGGATCCAGCGTGTCGGGCTTTGCCGAGGTCGTGGGGACGCACCTGGCCTGCGGTGGGGGCAAGGAGATCCAGGTCAGCAACGTCACGCTCGACTTCGATTTCCATGGCCCGGTGACCGACGTGCTCATCCGGTACGGGGAGTACGGCGGAACGGTCTCCTTGGGAGTGAACGGAGACTGCCAGGTGGTCGACCGGATGGTCGATCTCGACGGTACCAACATGGGCGGCGTCGCCGTGACGGTGTTCGATGAGCAGCCGAACGCGCAGGGCTGCGGCGTGATCCGCCTGGGCGGCGAGGTCACGCAGCTCTCCATCGGCGGCCAGGAATTCTTCGTCGATCAGATCAGCTACTGCCCGGCCTGCGGCGAGCTGCGTCGGTCGGCCTACGAAGATCAGACGCTCGGCACCCAGTACTTCGTGAGCGACGTCTTCACGAGCGGCTCGGCGACTCACACGATGCGCCGCTTCTCGCCTCCGGGCGCCGACTGCAGCGTCCTGACCGCCGGTGGTGTGGCCACGATCGGCAACGGTGACGCCTCCTGCCAGGCGAGCAAGGAGATCCAGCTCAACAACATCATGGACGACATCGATTTCGGCGAGCAGATCACCTGGCTCGCTCTCGCCTACGGGGAGTACGGGGGCAACGTCAACCTCCGGATCAACGGCGAGTGCCGCAACTCCGACAACCTCTCCGACTTCAACGGCGATCTCATCGGGGGCGTCTACGTCTGGGCCGTGGACTACGGAACGCCGGGCCAGAGCTGCGGCACGCTCTACGCGGTCGGCAACATCACCGAGTTCGCGATCGGCGGCCAGGAGTTCTTCATCGACAACATCCGGACGTGTCTCGACGCCACGGCCGGAGTCGAGCAGGGTGAAGCAGGAGATGATGCCGAGGCGCTTCCGGTCCCGTCCGGCATCCTCCGGCTTTCCCCGAACGAGCCGAATCCGTTCGGTCCGGGGACGGCGATTCGTTTCGACCTCGCCGCTCCGGCGGCCGCCACGATCTCCATCCATGACGTGGGTGGTCGCCTGATCCGGTCGCTGGGAACGCAGCGCTATCAGGCGGGTGCGCAGAGCGTCTGGTGGGACGGGCGGGACTCTCACGGCCGGGATGTGGCCGCGGGATCGTACCTGTGCCGCGTCTCGGCCGGGGACGCGCTCCTGACCCGCCGGATGGTCAAGCTTCCGCAGTAAACCCGGCTCCTCGAAAGCCGAGGCCGATGGGAGCGGCCGGTGCCATGACCTGGCGCCGGCCGCTCGCCGTTGTGCGGAAGCTCTTACATCGACGTTTGTCCCTCCTTACATCCGACCCGTGAGAGGTTGCGGCGAACGTCGCGCCTTCCGGGCCGATGTGTTCGCGTAAGTGCCCGTCTGTTCGGTCAGTTGCACGCTCCTGGGGCAACACCCTGGAACTCGGCACGGCCTTTGCCCTGTACCAAGGCGGAAGCGCTCAACTCAACACCTCAACCTCAACGGCAATGTCAACAAGACGACAATGTCAACAAGACGACAATGTCAACAAGGAGGACGAACATGAGACCGCAGCAAATCGCCAGGGGATTCGCCGGTGCGCTCGGGCTCGGCATGGCGTTTGCTTTGCCGGCGCATTCGACCGTGGTCTTCTCCGAGATCGAGCCTCTTCACGAGTACCGTTTCATGACCGACAGGACCTACGTCGACGAGAAGGGCGAGACCCATCCGTTGTACGAGGTGCGCAAGCCGGCGAAGGGGAACATCTACCTGCACGTGACCGCGGACGTCGCGACCCCGTCG
>JAGQHR010000543.1 GCA_020431745.1 Candidatus Eiseniibacteriota bacterium | reverse complement strand
GGATCGTTCTTCGCACTCGCCGCCGTTTATCCGGACGCCAAGAATCGAATCCGGAGCCTCACGGGGCGTGCCGAACGGGAGGTTTCGGAGTCGGCGGGATCGATCGCGGAGGAGGACCGCCTGCCCACGATCTCCGTCCATGACGTCACGATCGATCCGTTCCGCGCCGTCTACAACGTTCCTGCGAACGGGCGGGATGTCGCGGTTTCCTTGGCCGAGTTCGACCTATCCGGCGTCGACGGAGAGACGGCGCGACCGGTCACGGTCCCGAGCATCTACCCGCTCCGTCAGATCGCGATCGATCCACGCGGTCCCCGTACCTACGGGATCACGACCCACAAGGTGGGCTGGATCGTTCCGGCGACCGGAGTCTTCGTCGAAATCGAGCAGGATCCCGCGCTCACGATCAGCTGGCCCTCGGCGATCGCTTTCGACACGCGGTCTTCTCGCGTGATCGTCACGGCACGTAACGGTGGATTCTCGTTCGATCCCGAGACGGGAGCTTGGGCCCGGGGCACCGGCTTCGATCGCCCGCTCCTCGCCCTCGCTTTCGATGAGGAGAGCGACTCGTTCTTCGGATTGGAGGAGGCTCCGGGCGCGACGCAGGTTTCCTTCCTCTCCCGGTTCAACCGGGACGGAGCCCTGATCTCGTCCGTACCGCTCTCGCAGCCGTTGTCTCTGGAGTCGCTACGCGAGGGGCGAGCACAGTTGATCGATCGCGAACGGTGGCTCGTGCTGCTCGTGTCGGCGCATCGGTCCCTGCCGGATGGAACGGATGGCTTCGTGGAAGCGCGCGTCTATCTGATCGACCCGAGCTCGGGCTCCCTTTCGAGGGTCCGGTCCGAAGCCTGAAGCCCACGCCCCGGTCCAGCACCCGCCGGGGGGACGGATTTCCGAACTAGGCAGGGAGAGCGCTTCGTGGATTCCGACATCTGGGATACCATTTAGAAGCAAATTTCCGGTCTGCGTCGCCCGTTCCCCGTGCGGAAGACGGTGGCGTGATCGGTACAGGACGAACGTCACCGCCTTTGTCGAAGTCCCCCAAGCACATTCGGTGAGGTCTAATTCCATGCTGCGCAGTCGGTTTCTCGCACTGGCCGCTTTCGGCCCGATTCTACTTGCGGTCATTTCATGCTCCGCCGCCCACGCGGTCGCCCCGCAGGTGACCGTCAACGCTCCGAACGGCGGAGAGGTTCTGACCGGAGGCGACGTCGCGTCGGTCAGCTACACCGCCACGGACGACGGCACCATCACCGAGGTCCGCGTCTACTACCGCGACGACGACCTCGCCCCGTGGACGGAAGTCGCGCGGAAACTCTCGAACGCCGGCATCTATGCCTGGCACGTCCAGAACACGCCCACGCCGAACGCCCGTGTGCGGGTGTGGGTCAGGGACAACGAGGGGCTGACCGCGGACGACGAGAGCGACGCGACCTTCGTGATCCAGCAGACTCCCGGCGGAACCGTCCCGACCACACTGCGCGACTTCGAGCTGCCGGGCACGCAGCCCTTCGGGATCTCGGAACCGCTGGAACGCGTCTACATCTGCATGATTTGCCACGCGGGATACGACGAGACGGTCGAACCGGGCCACAACTTCATGGGCAGCATGATGGCGCACTCCGCGCGCGATCCGTTGTTCTACGCGTGTCTCGCAATCGCGGAACAGGACGCTCCGTCGTCCGGAGATTTCTGCATCCGCTGCCACTCTCCGGGCGGATGGATGGACGGTCGCAGCAACCCGACCGATGCCAGCGCTCTCACCCTCGCGGATCGGGACGGGGTCGCTTGCGACCACTGTCACTCGATGGCGGATCCCGTCTACAAACCGGGCGTTTCTCCCGTCGAGGATCTCCCGCTGCTGCAGGAGCTGGTGCAGATTCCGACCATCTACGGTGAAGGTCAGTACGTGGTCGACGATGCGCTGCTCCGCCGGGGACCTTTCCAGGCTCCCGAAGCGCAGCATCCCTGGGTCGAGTCCCCGTTCCATCGCGAAGGGGAGATCTGCGGGACCTGCCACAACGTTTCCAATCCCGCGTTCGAGCGGGTGAGCGGCGCGGAGTACGTGCCCGGTCCGCTCGACGAAGCCCCCACGTCGATGGATCCTTCCGTGCTTCTGCCGATCGAACGGACGTTTTCGGAGTGGGGGGCCAGCGAGTACGCCACGAGCGGCGTCTACGCGCCCGAGTTTGCCGGCAACAAGCCGGACGGGATCGTCTCCACGTGCCAGGATTGCCACATGCACGCCGTCGAGGGACGCGGGTGCAGCTCCGAGTTCGCGCCGATCCGTCCGGACCTTCCGCTCCATGACATGACGGGCGGAAACACGTTCGTGCCGTACCTCGTCGCCGACCTCTATCCCGACGAGGTGGAGTGGAACGAGCTCGCGGACGGAATCGATCGCGCGCGCTACATGCTGCGGCACGCCGCGCTGCTCGATCTCGGCGTCACGGCCGTGGCCGACAGCTTCCAGGCCGAGGTCACGATCACGAACAACACCGGACACAAGCTCCCGACCGGCTACCCTGAAGGACGCCGGATGTGGATCCACCTGGTCGCGTTGGATGACCAAGATCAGGTGTTGTATGAATCGGGGGCATACGACTCCACGAGCGCGACGCTCGGCAACGACCCGGAGGCCACCGTTTACGAAGCCAAGATGGGCATCTCCCGGAGCCTGGCGCCGGCGATCGGCCTGGCCCCGGGGGTGAGCTTCCACTTCGTGCTCAACGACAGCCTCTACAAGGACAATCGGATTCCGCCCCGGGGGTTCACGAACGCGGCCTACGACGACTTCGGTGGCAAGCCGGTCGATCCGACCCAGCCAGGGGAGCGCTATCCGGATGGTGCCTATTGGGATGTCGCCGACTATCCGCTGCCGGCCGGGACGAAGCGGGTCATCGCCAGCGTTTACTACCAGACGATGTCGCGCGAGTATGCGGAGTTCCTGCGCGACGAGAACGAGACCAACGATGCCGGGCAGGTCCTCTACGATGCGTGGAATCAGTTCGGTCGATCGTGCCCGGAGCTCATGGCGAGCGACACCGTGGACGTCGTTCCTGCCGGAGTGGACCCCGCAGGACCGGTCGTCCAATCCAACTCGGCCGTTTCCGGCCTGCAGGCCGGACCGAACCCGTTCCGCTCGGAGGTCGCGCTCGGCCTCGGTCTGAATCGTCCGGCGGAGGTCAGACTGGAGGTCTACGACGTCCTGGGGCGCGCGTGCCGATCGATCGTGCAGGGACGCCTCGCCGCCGGAGCCCACCGTCTCGTCTGGGATGGTCAGGACGAGACGGGACATGACGCCGGTTCCGGCATCTTCTGGCTCCGCCTCCAGGTCGACGACACGGTCGAAACGAGGCGCGTCGTCCGGCTCCACTGATATGGAACGGCCCTTGTCAAGGGTGACTACGTCGTCTTTCTGGTCATAGAGGAGTC
>JAGQHR010000542.1 GCA_020431745.1 Candidatus Eiseniibacteriota bacterium | reverse complement strand
CACGCCCATGTCCTCGCCGTTCTCGCCGGTTCCGATGCACGGACTGTCCGGATCGAGCCACCACTGTCGTCCTGGGTCATCGCAGAATGCGGGATCGCCCTCGATGTTGCCGGGACCGCGGATGTACTCGGGGCAGTTGTAGAACGGATCCCACAGATCCAGCGGCTCGAAGCAGTTGTAACTCAGGAGAAGCTCCGGAGAGATGTACTCCCCGAAGCCGTAGCATTGCAGATTGTGGTGCCAGAAGATGTTGTTGACGAAATGGACCTGGTAGGGACGAGAAAAGCTGGAGCACAAGAACGAATAGGCCCTGTCGACGGTGTTGTTGCGGAACTCCGTGTAGGAACTGTCACCGAACGCCTGGATCCCGATCCCGAAGACGAACTCTCCGAGCAAGCAGTCCTCGATCAGCATGTAGGCACCCGGGTCGGTGCTTTGAAACATCGTGGACTGCCGCAATCCATCCACGTGGCACCGACGAACGATGCCTCCAGATTCGAGCCACACCACAGGAAGGACGTTCTCGATCGGCCCGCCCCCTAGAACAAGGCAGTCTTCGACGAGCGTGTTTGGGTTCTCGGACTGAATCACCGCCGGTCCCCAGCTCGTAGCACTCTGGACGAGCACTCTCGAAATCGTTGCGGGAGCGTCGGATGTCTGCCCAGATCCCACGAACACGACCGCATTTCCGCCGTTCCCGCGGATGTCAGCCCCGTGGAGATTCCTAGAGATGACAGTCCTGCCGGGTTCGATTCGCGCTGTCTCGAAATAAATGCCGTCGTCGACTAAGACGGTGTCGCCGACACCGGCAGCCGCCAGTGCCGCGGTGATGGTGGGGTACTCCTGCGGAACCTCGAGCGTCGTTCCGGCCGCACTGCCCACGATCGTGGCCAGAGCGGCCGCCACGATCCCCGTTCCCCCGAAAAGCCGCATCAGCTCATTCCAGCACGATCACCGGGAGCTTGCCCCCGGGACGCGATGCCGGGCGCAACTCAACCTCGCAGACCTGATCGCTGTCCAGCGAGATCGTGTAGTAGCCCACCTGCCATATGTCACTCGTCCCACCGTTGTCCGGAAAGACTGACAGCCCTGAAACATCGGCACGTGCCCCACGGACATGCACGTCAGGGGGAGTGGAGTCACGGAAGCCGCCACGACCGCTGCCCGTGGCGAAGGCCCGCAGGTAGACATGCTCCGCGGATCCCCGGAAGATGGAAGACTCGGGTGTGTCGGCGTGCGACGAAGATCCGAGGTCGTAGACAAAGGATCCTTGCGTCGGCGGCGACTCTCTCCGTGCCTGACCCTTTCGCGTTCGGGAACCATCGAATTGCGGCTGCCATTCCGCCGATGTCGGGACCTCCGCGACTGTCGGCTCCGGGTTGAATCCGGGCATCCCGAAGCCGATCCTGCCGAAGCCCTCGATGGTCTCCATCGAGTAGTCCCCGCGCCCGAACATGGCCCCCTGCGTCGGATGGCCCACGACCTCGATCTCGGTCCGTGCGTACGCCTTCACCACGAATCGATAAAGCGGAACGACATCTCCGGCAAGCCCGTCTCCCCACGCAACCGCGGTACCGGATCCCGATCCGGGCCAACTGCCCGCCGGGATCTCCAGGAATCGGGAGCCACACGGACCGTGGTCGAGAATGCGAACCGCGTCCTCGTCGTAGCGCAGACCGAACGTGACTGCCCGCAAACCGGCCGACGCGTCGGCCTGGTCGGATCGAAACGCCCCCATCACGAAGAACTGGATTGGATCGTCCCCCAAGGGCACCGAACAGCGGAGCGTCCCCGGGTCCTCAGGGAACGGAGGCACGACTGCGGACGAATCACTGCTTACGACGAGCACGCCCGTGGACACCCGGACATCGCGCGGGCCCGCCCACGTATGCGCGGGAGTGGAATGAACAAGCGCCAGGGTTGCGAGCGTCGTGGTCACGACAAGCGATCTGAGCATGTGCTGCCTCCCAAGTGCGTGGAAACGGCGGCGCGGTGCGGTCCGGACTCCCTCGGCCTGGGGTGACGGTCGGACGGAGGCGTAGGGACGCGTCTCGCAAACCGTGCCATCGGACGCAACTCATTCTACACCATGGGGAAAACCTTCCCAACGACCGACTGTCGCTGCCCCGAGCAACGCTGCCCCGGGAGCATGGGCCCGTCTCCCACGGTGACCGGAACCGGGATTCGGATCGGCCGGGACCCGAACGAGCACCCCGAACAATCCGGAAAACAGGAGAGGCGCAAACGAAGCGCGCAACGCTCGCAACCAAATCTCCCACCCAACGTAGTAGTATGTGCTGCTACTTCTGGTCCGGACGTGCTAGACTGCGGCAGACGTTGAGCTTGTGGGACACGGGAGGATGGAATGAGCCAGCCGGCCCAGGCACTGACCGAGCTCGGGTTCACCGGGCTCGAAGCCGACATCTACCTCCATTTGCTCCGGGAATCGCCCGCCACCGGGTACCGGATCGCCCAGGGAATCGGCAAGCCGACGGCCAACGTCTATAAGGCTCTGGAGAGCCTGGAGCAGAAGGGCGCGATCCTGGTCCAGGAAGGACCGAATCGTCTGGTGCGCGCGGTCGCGCCGGACGAGCTGCTCGCCCAGCTCGAACGCAGCTTCACGTCCCGCCGATCCCTCGCGGCCCAGGCGCTGGCGGAGCTGGGGCCGGAGTCGGAAGATCAGAGCCTCTACGTCCTCCGCTCGCACCCACAGGTCCTGGAGCGCGCCCGCGCCATGCTCGCCCGCGCGCAGCGGATCGCCATCCTCGATGTCTTTCCCGGACCTCTGGAAGAGCTGCTCCCCGATCTGGAGCAGGCCATCGCGCGCGGGGTCTCCGTCTTCGTGGAAGCGTATCGACCGATCCACCTCCCGGGGGCGGAAGTGTCGCTCGCTCGCACGCCGGAGCAAACGGTGGCGCTCTATCCGGGAGACGCGTTGCAGTTGGTGGTCGACGCCGAGGAGTGGCTGGTCGCGCTGCTCGACCGGCACGAGCCACGCGTCATCCAGGCGGTCTGGACCGCCAGTCCCTTCCTCGCGACTACGCTCTTCACCTGTCTGGCCGCAGACTTCATGCAGGCGCGACTGCACGGGCTCCTCGCCGCGCACCTCCCCGACGCGGAAGTGGAGAAGACGTTCGCGCTGCACGATCGCCTGCGTCTGCGGCACGCACCGGGTTTCAAGAATTTCCAAGCCCTCGGGGGGCCACGCACGAACCTCGAGATCTCATCCGAAGGAGGAACCGAGATGCAGCAATCCAACGACCGCCGGGGATTCGTCACGGGTACCGTCCCGGCAACCAACGGCGAGACGCGCCGCGTACGCTCGCCGCTTCCGGGACAGGACCCGGAGATGATCCCGCGCGAGGTGCTGTTCGGCAGCCCGGAGCGCGCCGCGCCGGCGATCAGCCCGGACGGAACACGCCTCGCGTTCCTCGCCCCGGTC
>JAGQHR010000541.1 GCA_020431745.1 Candidatus Eiseniibacteriota bacterium | reverse complement strand
CGTCGAAGACGCGCGCGTCCGCCGGAATCGCCACGGACTCGGACGGCCCCACGGCCACGATGCGATCGTCCCGGATCACCAGCGTGCCGTGCTCGATGACGTCGTCGCCGTGCATCGTGATGATCCGTCCTCCCGTGAAGGCGACCGTGCCGTGCGGCTTGGCCCGTGGCAGCTCGAGGCGCACGACCAGCGTGTCGGGGTGGATCTTCGCGGCGTCGTCCTTCCCGTCCTTTTCGTCGTCCTTGCCGCCCTTCTCGTCCTTCTTGGAAACGTCTTCCGCGGTCGAGGTTTCGCCGGCAGCCCCGTCGGAGCCGACCGCATCTCCGCTCGCCCCGCTGCCGTCCCCCTGGTTCTGCTCGTCGTCGCCGATCTTGCCGCCGTCTTTCGAATCGTCGCCGTCCGCCTCCTTCTTGGGCGGTTCGGTCTTCTTCTTCCCCGCTTCGAGCTGCGCGCGTCCCCACACCGCGAAGAGGCTATCCACCGGCAGCCGGTAGAAGTCGGGACCGGATGACCAGGTAACGGTGCGCCCGCCGTCGGCCCAACCCAACCACGCTCCCCCGTCCTCGGTGAACTGCTGCATCGGGACGGGACCGCTCCCCCCGTTGACCACGATCGGATCCCGCCCCGCGAAAGGCAGCGCGGTCACGTACGCGTTGTGGAGCTCGTTGTAGGCTGCCCACTTCCCGTCGGGCGAAGGTATGATGTCGTCCGCCCACTTGAGCTGCAGGTGCGCTTGCCGATCGGTTCCGTCCAGCCGGACCGAGTAGAGCATCACCTTCTCGTTCTCGATCCCGCTCGTCTCGTCCTGGATGTAGTAGACGCGATCCCCCGCCGCATTCCAACGCGGCCGAGGCATGCGTGAGGCGGTGCCACGGCTGGGAATCGACAGAACGTATTGCGCATCTCCACCCTCGGCCGGGATCCATACGATGTCGAGGGACCCTTCGGCTCCCAGATCGTGCCCGCGCATCGGGGCGTTGGTGCCGCGCGTGCACACGATCTTGGTGCCGTCGGGAGAGAAGGCCGGGTTCGCATACTGGCTCGCCGCGCGCGTCAGGCGGGTCGATCGTCCGCCCGCCGCCGGCATCTTCCAAACCTGTCCGCCTTCGGTGTCGCTCCACGAGACGTAGTCGATCCACCGTCCGTCGCGGGAGTAGGCGGGCGAGAAGGCGAGTCCGCCCTCGGTGGCCAACCGACGCGGCACGCCACCACGACTCCGCCCTCGGGCGTCGCGTTCGATCGGCATCTCCCAGAGATTTCCGACCGCGGCGAAGAGCACTCTCTTCCCGTCCGGAGACTGCGTGGGCCAGGCCACCTGGTGGATGCGCACCGAATCCGGAGCGATCTCCCGTTCGAAGCGGAGCGCCTTGGTGATGGACAGTTCCACCGGCACCCGACACGGGATCTGCGTCGGCCGACCCGACGCGACCTCGACCGACCAGAGCTTGCCTTCCGCCCAAAGCACCACGGCGCGATTGTCGGGCGTAAAGCACATCCCGGGATACGTTCCGGTGTTCGCGAAGTTCTCCTGCATGTCGCCGCTGAGGCCGTTCCACACGGGACGCTCCGTCCGGGTGGCGAGATCGTAGACGTAGAGCACGGTGCGCAGCCGGTCCCGGCGCACGAACGCGAGAAGCTTGCCGTCCGGAGAGAGCGTGGGCCGTCCCGCGCCGCCGTAGCCGTCCGTGACCGCCGATCGTTCGCCGGTGCGACGGTCGTAGCGTTCGATCTGATAGATCCCCTGGAGCACGTTCCGGTTGTACTGATACCGGGAGTGTCGCGCGCTGAAGTAGAAGAACCGTCCGTCGGGCGAGCAAACCGGCTCGTTGATCTCCGGCAGCTCGTCCTTCTTCGTGATCTGGATGCCTTCGCCGCCGTAGATGCTGTAGAGCCACAGCTCGGTCGTGCCGATCGAGGAGAAATCGGTGAGACGCTTCTTCGCCAGGACGTAGTCCCCGTCGGAACACCAGGCCCCGCAGTTCACCTCGTGTCCGAGGTCCTGAGTGACCGGCCGCAGGTCACTCCCGTCGGCCTTCATCATCCAGATGTCGTCCCCACCGCCACGATCGCTCGTGAAGAGGATGCGCGAGCCGTCGGGAGACCAGCGCGGCTGGTCGTCGTAGGCGGGTCCGGACGTGATCCGGGTCGCCGTTCCACCGGCGATCGGCAGCGTATAGAGGTCTCCCAGGACGTCGAACACCAAGCGATCGCCCTGCGGATGGACATCGACGGAAACCCAGGTCAGGTCGTCGGTCTCGAAGCGGACGGTGTCGGCGGGACCGTGCGCCTCGTTGATGTTCCAGTCGGAGGCGGTGGCGTTCTTCAGGAGAGAAGCGCCGCCGCTGTCCGATCCCGCCGTGTAGAAACGCGGCTCGTCGTCGAGAAACGACGGAGCGCGCAGGGAAGTGCCGCCCGCCGCATCCCGAGCGAGGTCAGCCGACGGCGGATCGAGCGACGATCCGGACCGCACCGTCGCGACGACGGGCGTCGAACCCACCAGGCCGAGCGCGAGCGCGACGGCGGCCGAACGACCTCCACGCCCAAGACCGACCCGGAGCCGAAGAGCCTTCCATCCGGTCGATGAGAAGTGGGCCGGGGAATTCCCGCACTCACGACTCCGATTCTCCCCAACAAGCACGCATCGCATACCGGGACGCCCCCCAAGGAAGGAAGCCAACGTTGGGCCACGAGCCCTCTGTTGTACTCCCGGCAGGGGACCGGAAACAATCGAAACCCGTCGCCCCGGGGGGCATCATCGCACCTGCCGGAGGGCCTCCATGACCGCGGCAGCGAGCTGGGGATCCTCGCCCGAGACGAGCGCGGTCGGCGTGTTCTCGACGCGGAGATCCGGCATGCATCCGTGATCCTCCATGCCGCTTCCGTCGAGGTTCGTGTACCAACCCCGGAAGGGTAGCCGCAGCCACGTTCCGTCGCCGAGGGAAGTCCCCCCGGTGGAGATGACCGCTCCGTAGGTTTGCTCGCCGACGACCGGCCCGCGCTGGGTCGTCCGAATCGACCAGGAGAAGATCTCGGCGTTGGAGTAGCTGTACTCGTTGCAGAGCACCGCGATCGGTTTGGTCCAGGCATAGATGAGCCGCCGATCCTGCGGGTAGCCCCGACCGCCGTCCCGCGGGATCGTCGTGGCGTGATTCGGGGCCGTCAGGCTGCTCAAGAGGATGTCGGTCGTCCATCCGCCGCCGTTGTCGCGCACGTCGAGCACCAGCGCGTCCTTGCCGTGGGCCTGCGCGAAGAGGTCGCGCTCGAAGCTCTCGACGCTTCTGCCGTCCATCGACTGGATGTGGATGTAGGCGACCCGTCCCTGACTCGCCTCCTCGACGTAGTGCTGCCGGTGTTCGATCTCCTCGAGATAGAGAAGCTGCCGCTCCTCCCGATTGCGGATCGGACGGATGACGATCTCGCGCGGACCGTCCGCCCCCTGAACGGAGA
>JAGQHR010000540.1 GCA_020431745.1 Candidatus Eiseniibacteriota bacterium | reverse complement strand
CGCACGAACCAGGCGAGGAGCCCCAGCGCCGCCACCGAGAGAAGTGCGCTCGGAATTCGCAGCGTCGTTTCCGTAGTGGGAACGACTACCAACCAGGCCTTGAGCAACAGGTAGTACAGCGGCGGATGCACGTCGGACACGGCCAGGGGAAGAAACCTCGAAAGAGGACTCTCCGCAAAAGCCCACGACCATGACTCGTCGTAGAACAGCCCATTCCGGCTGAGCCCTGTCAGGCGAAGGACTGCGCCCGCGGCCACGGTGGTCCAGAGAATCCACGGCGCGAAGCTCCCCGCAGCACGGGGGTCCGAGCGGACATCCGCTGGAGATTCTCGATCCGGATCCCGAGTGGGGGCAAGGACGGGCACGACGACACTCCCTCTCCCTGTGCGCGGACACAGGACGGCGCGGTGAGGGGGTTCCCAAGAGTTCGAGGGAGAGTTTACGGGTGCTCGAAAGGTTGAGCAAGACTCCTGTGCAGAGCGAGCCATCGGCGTCGACCAGAGTTCGACGAGGTCTTCCGTGGCTCCGAGGCGGCGATCGGCTAGGCGGTGATCCAAGTGCCGGTGGTGCCGCGGAGCGCCTCGGCGACGTGCGGCTCGTCCGTGATGAGGACGCGCGCGCCGCCCGCCTCGATGAACCGGCAGGCGGCCTCGATTTTCGGTCCCATACTGCCCGGCGGGAAGTGTCCCTCGCTCTGATAGCGGCGCGCCGTCTTCACGCTGACCTTGTCCAGGGCCTGTGCATCCGGCTTGCCATAGTTCACCATCACGCGCTCGACGGTTGTGAGGATGATCAGCTCGGGCGCGTTGATCGAGAGCGCGAGAACGGCCGAGGTGAGGTCCTTATCGATGACCGCCTCGACTCCGGCAAGATCACCGTTGGCCGTCCGGGCGACGGGAATGCCTCCCCCACCCGCGGTGATGACGATGCTGCCGGCGGCGAGCAGCATATCCACCTCGTGCCACTCGACGACACCGATCGGCGCCGGGGACGGCACGACCCGACGCCAGCCCCGACCCGAGTCTTCCTTGAGGTTCCATCCACGCTCGGTCAGCTCCGTCACCCGGCTTTCCGGATAGAACGGCCCCACGAACTTGGTGGGGTTCTGCAGCGAGGGATCGTCGGCATTGACCTCGACCATCATGAGAAGGCAGCAGACGCGCGGATGGAGTCCGCGCCGACGCAGCTTGCCGCGGAGCACGCGCTCGATCATGTAGCCGAGGCCTCCCTGGATGTCAGCGCCGAGCAGGTCCAGCGGGAGATCGGGCGCTTCCTTCCGGGCCAGCTCGACCCGGATCATCTGATTGCCGATCTGGGGACCGTTGCCGTGGGTCAGCACGACTTCATAGCCGGCGGAGTACAGATCGACGACGCACTCGAGGCTGCGTTCGAGGTTCTCATAGTCCTGGGCGACGGTTCCTTCCTCTCCGGAACGGGTGATCGCGTTGCCACCGAGCGCGACCACGGCGCGCCGGCGATGGGCTTGGATGGGCAAGGGTCGAGTCTCCATGGAGCTCCCGTAGGGGACCGTCCACGCCCCACCGGTTCCGCGCGCGGCAATCCCTTTGCCGCGGCGCCAGGGTGGAACGGTCCCGCTTCGACCAGTCTACGGCGAGCCCTCTCCGACCCCCAAGTCATCGGCTGGCGAGGACCGATTCTGCTGTCGGCGTGACCGGATTTCCGTCGAGGCAAGCGCTGGCGGAGGCCGGCTGGCTGCAGGCCGCGGAATCGCGCTCGTGCCCCAGCGATCCGGTATCCCCCCGGCCCCCCTCACGGGTCGCACTTCTCGCGTGCGTTTCCGGGCAGTGTCGTGTTGGCCGAAGTGAAGGCACGGTCCGGCCGAATCGAGTCGGACTCGAGACGGCGGCTACCGCTACTCCGAGGAGGCTCGTGACATGTCGAGAAGTGTTCTGTGGTCGATCGCACTCGCACCCATCCTACTCGCGGCCCCGGCGCTCGCCGACGTGCTGATCGACCCTCCTTTGGTGGTCAGGGAGGGCAATGTCGACAACGCTGCCGTGGGCGTGTCGGTGGCTACGGCCGGAGACGTCAACGGGGACGGATTCAGCGACGTGCTCGTCGGCGGTCAGTCCTTCGAGGGAATCGTCTGGTGCTACTACGGCTCCGCCAACCCGACGTTCACCACCCCGGATTGGACGGCGAGCGGCTCGGTCCAGAACGAGTGGCTGGTCGCTCGTCCTTCGACGGCGGGAGATCTGAACGCCGACGGCTACGACGACGTCGTGATCGGCGCGCCGCACTACCAGAACGGGGAACAGAACGAAGGTGCGGTGTTCGTGTACCTCGGGTCCGCTGCCGGACTCAGCCCGACTCCGCAAGTGGTGATCGAAGGCAACGTGCCCATCGCGGGCCTCGGGTTCGGCAGCTCGGTCGATGCCGCCGGCGATGTCAACGGTGACGGCTACGACGACATCGTGGTCGGATCCTCGTTCTACGCCAACGGACAAAGCGGCGAGGGCCGGGTCTCCGTCTACTACGGCTCCTCCGATGGAGCCACCGCGACGGCGGCCTGGAGCTACGAAAGCGACGTCGCATCCGCGAACCTCGGCTTCCGCGTGGCGGGGATCGGCGACGTCAACAGCGACGGGTACGACGACATCGCCGCCTCGGCGCCCTACCTCTCGAACGGACAGACCCAGGAAGGACGTCTCTACGTCTTCCTGGGATCCCCGACGGGCCCCCCGTCGACGCCGTCATGGACCTACGAGAGCAACAACGCCTTCGACGAGGTCGGAATCGGTTTGGGCTTCGCGGGCGACGTCAACGGCGACGGGTACAGCGATCTCGTCTCGGACATCGGAGAGTTCAACGTCACAAACTCCGGAGCCCTGGTGTTCTTCGGAAGCGCGAGCGGGCTTTCGCCGACCTATGACCGCCGCTATAGCCTGGGCAGCGGGGGCTTCGCCGACGTCATCTACACCGCGGGCGACGTCAACGGCGACGGGTGTGCCGACATCATCGCGTCCGAGCAGGGTGTGATCGGCGGCACCGGCGAGATCTGGCTCTTCGGCGGCGCCGAGAACAGTGGGAGCGCCCTGCCGATCCTCGCCACCCGTACGGGACCCCAGAGCGGCGAGAGATTCGGGTGGGACGCACGCCCGGCCGGCGACGTCAACGGCGACGGGTTCTCCGATGTGATCGTCGGTTCTCCCAACTACACGAACGGCTCGACCAACGAAGGAATCGTTCGCCTCTACCTCGGTCAGGGCTCGATGCCCTCCGATTCCCAGTTCTTCACGGAGGTCGGTCAGCAATCGGCCGAGCTCTACGGTGCCGTCCTCGCCCAGGGAGATTGGAACGGCGACGGATTCACCGACCTCGCGATCGGCCGTCCCAACTGGGACTTCATCAGCGAAAACCAGGGGATCGTCTCCGTCTACTACGGCAGCGAGGCGGGCTACTCGCTCAACTCCTATTGGTCAGCGGGCA
>JAGQHR010000539.1 GCA_020431745.1 Candidatus Eiseniibacteriota bacterium | reverse complement strand
CAGGGGTACGGCCTCTGGTGCGGCAACTGGACCCCCCACATCTTTCGCGTCTACTGCAACGTCTTCTGGCAGAACGATGGTCTGGGGGTGGGCGGATTCGAACAGGACAACTGGTTCGGCCCACGGTCGGCGCGGGGCATGGAAGGCTTCTCGGATTTCTACTCGGTGCTGTCCGATCCGGAGTTCTGCGACGACGAGTCCTACGGCGTCACGCCCGGCTCCCCGATCCGAATGCTGACCGAACCCTGCATGGAGGTGCCGGGCACGGGCCGCGCCTGCGATGGGGCTCCTCCCGTCAAGAATCGGTCCTGGGGTGAAGTGAAGCGCCACTTCGGTCGGTAGGTGGTCTACGCCAGGCTGCAGTAGGCAACGCCAGAAGTGTCCGGACGACTGCTAAGTGGGCCGCGTCATCGACCGGCGGGCGATCGCGTCGATCATCCCGTTGAAGATGATCCGGTGGACGGGATACAGCGCGTACCAGTAGAGCCAGCCCCCGAGCCCCTTCGGCGCGAAGAAAGCGGTCTGCGACAGCAGCGTCGTGCCGTCCTTTCGGGGTGACGCCTCGAACTGCAGCCAGGCCTTGCCCGGAACCTTCATCTCCGCGCGGAGCCGCATCATGCGATCCGGTTCCACCGCTTCGACGCGCCAGAAGTCGAGTGCGTCCCCGACCCGGACCTCTTGCGGATGACGCCGCCCCCGCCGAAGGCCGACGCCGCCCAGCAATCGATCGAGCGCACCCCGCAGCTTCCACGCCCAGTTCCAGTAGAGCCACCCGCGTTCCCCGCCGAGCCCGGTGAACACGGGATAGATCCGCTCCGGAGGAACCGACACGACGCGTTGGCGGCGTTCCAGGACCATCCCTTCCTGCGTCGTGAGCACGACCGGGGGCACGTCCCCCTGACTCGTGCTGAGCGCGTCACTCCAGGTCGTCTCCACCGCACTCGCCTCCAAACGTTCCAAGGCCCGCTCCACGGCAATGCGATAGCTCACCGGGTGGATCTCCGGGAAGACGTCACCGGCCGACGAGTCACGGACGACGCTCTCGTTGCGCAGGCCTTCGATGAGCGGCCTCGCGATCGATGCCGGGATCGGCGTCACCAGATTGACCCAGTAGGACGAGAGACGAGGCGTCAGGACGGGCACGGGCACCAGCTTCCGCTTCAGCCCCCGCACCTCGGCATAGATCATCATCATGTCGCCGTAGGTCACCACGTCCGATCCCCCGATCTCGACGATCCGATCCATCGACCCGGGTGTCTCCAGCGCGGCGACGAGATAGTCGAGCACGTCGCGGATCGCGATCGGTTGCGTGCGGGTGAAGACCCAGCGCGGACAAATCATCGCGGGGAGGCGCTCGGTGAGATACCGGATCATCTGGAAGGACAGACTGCCCGACCCGACGATGACTCCGGCCCGGAACTCCGTGACCGGGACCCCCGACTTCCGCAGCGCATCGCCGGTCTGCTGGCGGGAACGCAGATGCTCGGAAAGGGAGGGATCGTCCTGGGCCAATCCACCGAGATAGACGATCCGGGCAACGCCGGCACGGCTCGCCGCGCCGCCGAAACTCTCGGCGGCGGTCAGATCCCGTTGGTGGAAGTCCGATCCGCTGCCCATGCTGTGGATGAAGTAGTACGCGGCGTCGACCCCACGCAGCGCTCCCACCAGCGTCTCGGGTTCCAGAACATCGCCCGCGACGATGTCGACGTCATCGTGCCAGGGGCGTCCTTCCAGGCGTGTGGGATCGCGAACCAGGCATCGAACCGCGTGACCTGCCTCCAGGAGCCGGGGAACGAGTCGCCCCCCGATATAGCCGGTCGCCCCCGTCACCAGGATCGTGCGCTGCTGCGGTTCGCTCATATCGGCGATACAAGCTCAGACTCGCTCTCTCCGCAAGCGGCACTAAGGTGGGCGCCCAGGGACAGAATCGGGGCCTCAACCGCAGGCCCAGCTGTCAAAACGCTGTTTCGATGGATGGAAGCGAATCCGGAAACTCCGGATCGGCGTCAGCGCCAGGTGACCTTGCGGACGACGGTGCGGTCGGCGACCTGCAGGGAGATGAAGTAGGTCCCGCGCGCGGCTTCCCCCCCCGAGTCCGTTCGTCCGTCCCAGGATTCCATGTAGACGCCGGGGACACGCTCACCGGATCCCACGGTCGCAACGCGCTGACCCAGTACGTTGAGCACGTCGAGACGCACCGGCGCCTGCGCCGTCACCGTGTACTCGATGTGCACATCCCCCGGCGACGGATTCGGATAGACCCGCAGTGAGCCCGTATCCGATCCGCCGGAGGGCGCCGACGCCGGACTCGCCGGGCGAATCAGGATGCTGTTCGGTGCGACGAGACCGCCACTGGTGATGAAGGGCGCCAGCACGCCGGTATTCGCGTCGCGACGAAACACCTGGTTGCCGCTCCAGTCGCAGATGTAGAGGTTGCCGTCTGCGTCGTAGGTCGTGCCTTCCAGGTTCGTCGTCGTCGTGACGAGCGGGGAGAGCGGGCTGCCCGTGCCCCCGTCGAAGACCAGGATGTCGCCGAGGGTCCAGTCCACCACGACGAGGTTGCCGGAATCGTCGAACCAGACGTTGATCGGACCGCGCACCGGACCGTTCGCGACGAAGACGCCCAGGTACGCACCGTCGGGGTCGAACTCGACGACCTTGCCGTTGGCCCCGTTCCCGTACTGCGCGACGTACAGGTTGCCATCCGCATCCCAGGCGTGGCCGCCGCCGTTCGGCACCCCGATCTCCGTGAACTCGTCGACGAAAACTCCGGTCTGGAGGTCGAAGCGCGCGACCTTGTTCTGAACCGCTCCCCACTGGCTGACGTAGAGCAGCCCGTCCGGGCCGACGTTCGTCTTGGTCGGATTGTCGAGTGCGTATCCGGTGGTGAAGTTGCCGAGGTAGTCCCCCGTCTGTCCGTCGTACTTCTTGATCGCGTTCTGTCCCCGACCGGTCACGAGCAGGAATCCGTCGGGATGCCAGATCACTTCCTGCGGCAGCGACAGTCCCCCGTCTCCGGGATCCACGAAGTCCCCGAGGAAGTTCCCCGTCGCGAGGTCGTATCGCTTCACCGAGTTGGTGTTGCGGCTACTGACCAGGAAATCCTGCGCGAGGACATCCGTAGCCAGTCCGACGACCACGAGCACGCCGCCGAGAACGGATCGAAGGAGCCCCGACCGAAGGACGGACCGAAGGAAGTAGGGACCGAAGGTTGGTAGGGACGGGTGGAGCAGGGACCGCTCGATTGGTGTCCGAAGGATTGGGAACCGAAGGACGAGAAAACGGAGACGAACCGAGGCCATGGAGCGGATCTCCTTTCGCCGACGTGAACCGGCTCTTTGATCATAGATGTGCGCGAAACGGATCCCGGCTACCCAGTTCGGGTGGATTCGCAGGCCTCGAATCGACTTGGGATCGGGGCCACCGGTCACACGTAGACCCGCAGAGCGCGGCTT
>JAGQHR010000538.1 GCA_020431745.1 Candidatus Eiseniibacteriota bacterium | reverse complement strand
GTGAATGGCAATCTGCCATGGCGCGCACGATGCCGTCTGGAGTCCCCGGTTGCGCGGGCACCTCGGGGCCAGCTCCGAGGCCCCTCGAGGGCCTCGCGCTAGCGCCACCGGGATGAATGCGGCGACGCTTCCGATTGTAGAGGATCTCGATGTGGTCGAACAGCTCGGCGCGGGACGAGTAGCGCTCGCAGTCGATGGACGACCCTTGCCACGTTCTGAGGGGCGGACTCGAGAGCGGCCGCGGCCGACCTCACCCTACTCGAGAACGACGACCTTGCGCGCCGCAGCAGTCCCGCCGGACTCGAGCCGGATCAGATAGACGCCCGCAGGCACCGGGAGTCCCGAGCCGTCGTCCCCGCTCCACCGAATCGTGCGCGCCCCGGCGGGCAAGGGTCCGCTCGCCACCGTCCGGACGAGAGCTCCGCGCAGGTCGTAGACCCGGACGGACGCGTCCCCAGCTGACGGAAGCACGAGCGACAGCGTCGTGGCGCCGCGCATCGGGTTGGGGAACACGGACAGGATCGGAATCGGCGCCGGACTCACGGGCGCTCCCACCGTGATGCCGCTGAGCTCGGCGATCTCCCCCGCGTCCAGGATGCGATCGTAGAAGCGAAGCTCGTCGATCTCGCCGGGGAAGAACCGGCGGTTGAGCGAGGAGTCGCAGGGGTTGTTGCCCACGCCGATCCACGGCATGCCGGTGAGTTCGACGGGGATCATCTGGAACGCGAAGTCCGGCTGACCGTCCAGGTACAGCTTCACCGAGTCGGTGACCGCCGAGCGCGTCACGATCACGACGTGGTAGTTGCCGTCGTTGATGGGCGCCGAGGAGATCCTGTCGGAGACGATCACTCGACCACCGTTGATCATCGCGATGCCGAAATCGCCGCCGGGTGGGCTGCCGCAAACCTCGCCGTCGACGACACCGAGGCCCTCGTACCACCAGACTCCCGGAGGCGCGATGGCGGTCGTGCGGACCCAGAACGCCGTCGTGAAGGACGTGGTCCACAGGTCTCCGGGCAGGACCACGACGTCGTCGATCCCGTCCAGGAGCACGGCCGAGCCCGAGTGCCCCGTGACGTAGGCCGGTCCTCCCGTCGGAAATCCGTCGTTTCCGTTGCCCGAGGCGTCCAGGACGTCTCCATCGAACGGATACCAGGCGATGAGCCCGTCCTGGATCCCGGCGCGAGCGGGGGAGGTCGCGGCGAGCGCCGCCGGGAGCATGAGCCACACGAGGGCGCGACGGCGCAGCCCGGCGGGGAACCCGAAGGATCCCCGGGGAGGCGGATCGGACCGTCGTCGTGGGAGCGAGAAGTACGTCACGGAGCGCTTTCCTTGCTCTGGGCGCGCCTTCGAAGTGGTCGCCCCGGGATCCTCCCGGGCCCACGGAACGGGCGCCCCGTCCTGAGGTAACGCGCGGTTCGCCCGCCAAAGGGGCGATGACGGTCGGCCGCTCCCTGTCCCCGTCCGCCAATGCGCTTGCGGCAGACGCGTTCCTTTGCCACGGTGGTCACGCCGTGGACCGCACACCGCATGGCCGGCGACGGGGAAGGGAGACGACGTGAAGCTCAGCGACGAGATCAGGAGCTCCATGCGGGAGTGCGTGCTCTGCTGGCTCGCCACGGCCACGAACGACGGCACTCCGAACGTGTCTCCGAAGGAGATGTTCGTCCCCCATGGCGAGGACTGCGTTCTCATCGCGAACATCGCGTCGCCGAACAGTGTCGCGAACATCGCCCGGAACCCTTCGGTCTGCGTGAGCTTCGTCGACGTCTTCAAGCAGAAGGGTTTCAAGATTCGGGGCACGGCGACGCTCGTGGAAACCAGCGACCCCGCGTTCCACTCGCTGCTCGCGGAGATTCATCAGCGAGGCGGGGAGGACTTTCCGGTGCGGAGCATCATCAAGGTTCGCGTGGAAGCGACCGAGCCGATCATCGCGCCGAGCTACTGGCTGTATCCGGAAGCGACCGAGCAGAGCAAGGTGGACCAGGCCATGGAGACCTACGGCGTCCGCCCGAGATCCTGAATCGTCTTGCCGAGCACCGGTGCTCCAGGGACGGACGTCGTCGCTTCGGATCGCCCCGCGAAGCACATTCGCCGGCCGCCGGGGAAGGAGCCGTACCGATGGATTCGACCGACCGAAGCTTCCGCGTTCCCGACGAACTGAGCACCGGGGAGTTCGTGCTGCGTCCGATCCGCGAGTCCGACGCCGAGCTCGACCACGAAGCGGTCATGTCGAGCAAGGAGTTCCTCCGCGACTGGGAGCAGACCGGTTGGCCAAAGGAGGATTTCACGGTGGAGGCGAATCGCGAGGACCTCGTGCGCCTCCGGCGCCGCCACGAGAATGGCGAGTCCTTCACGTACACCGTCCTGAATCCCCAAGGAGATTCGTGCCTCGGCTGCGTCTACGTGGTCCCCACGAGCGCGGAGCTCTTCGCGAAGGCCGAGGTCCGTCCGACCGGCGATTCGAGGTGGTCGGAGTTCGAGATCGCGGTCTACTTCTGGGTGCGGGAATCCCGAACGACGGACGGCCTCGATGCCCGGTTGCTCGACGCGATGGATCCGTGGTTCCGTCGTCAATGGAACGTGAGGTACCTCCTGCTCACGAACGAGCGGGTCTCGCATCAGGTGGACCTGCTGGAGTCGACCGGATGCACGCTCCGATTCGAGCTCGCGTACTCGAGCAAGCCCGGCAAGGAGCTGGCCTACTCCATGCACTCAACTCAGGAAGGCTGAGCGGACGCCATGTCGAAACTCCGAGTGAACGCGTTCGGGATCTCGATCGACGGGTACGGTGCGGGCCCCGACCAGAGTCCGGATCACCCGATGGGTGTCGGCGGGATGGCGCTGCACCAGTGGGTGCTCGGGACGAGGACGTTCCGGAAGATGGCGGGCGATTTCGCGGCCCCCCTGATCGGGGACCGACCGAGTCGGGAGGACGTCGACGACGAGTTCGCGGCGCGAGGCTTCGACAACCTGGGCGCGTGGATCATGGGCCGGAACATGTTCGCCCCTTCGCGAGGCGCCTGGCCCGACGACGGTTGGGAAGGTTGGTGGGGCAAGAACCCGCCCTACCATGTCCCGGTCTTCGTGCTGACCCATCACGCTCGCGAGTCGCTGACCATGGAAGGCGGGACCACGTTCCACTTCGTCACGGACGGCATTCACGCCGCGCTGGAGCGAGCGCGGGACGCGGCCGGAGCCAAGGACGTCCGACTGGGAGGGGGAGTTGCCACCGTGCGGCAGTACATCCTGGCGGGACTCGTCGACGAGGTTCACCTCGCGGTGGCCCCCGCTCTGCTGGGCAGGGGCGAGCACCTTTTCGCCGAGATCGACTTGGTCGGCCTCGGCTACCGGTGCACGGAGCGCGCGTGCACGGAGCTCGCGACCCATGTCGTCCTCACGAAGTAGCGCCGGGAGAAGAGTGCGAGGTTCCTGCGGCGGCCGCCGGGGTCTCGTGGTCACGAGCTG
>JAGQHR010000053.1 GCA_020431745.1 Candidatus Eiseniibacteriota bacterium | reverse complement strand
TCGAGGGTGAGCAGCTCGGGCGTGTGGATGAGCGTGCAGGCGAGAGCCAGCTTCTGCTTCATCCCCCCGGAGAGCCGGTCCGCCAGTCGCTTGCGGAAGCGGGCGAGGTCGAGCCGTTCGAGCAGCTCCTCGCGGCGCGGCTTCCAGTCGCGCATCTCATGGGCGCGCGCGAAGAACGCCACGTTCTCCTCGATCGAGAGGTCGCCGTAGATGGAAAACCGTTGGGAGAGATACCCGACGCGCTTGGAAAGCTGGCGCCGGAATCGTCCCGGGTCCTGCCCGAACGTCAACACCTGACCGTCGGTGGGACGCAGCAATCCGAGGACCGCACGGAGCGTGGTCGTCTTGCCTGCGCCGTCGGGGCCGATGAGTCCGAAGGTCTCTCCCCGCTCGACATGGAAGGAGACGGCGTCGACCGCGACCAGTTCATCGAAGCGGTGCGTCATCTGCTCGATGCGCACGATGCGATCCTCCGTCATTGGGCCCTCCGCGTTTGCAGGCTCGCTTCGGCGGGCATGCCGGGCTTCCAGATCCCGTCGGGATTCTCGAGCCCGACCCGAGCTTCGAAGACCAGCTTGACCCGCTCGTCCCGCGTCTGGACGTTGCGCGGCGTGAACTCGGCTTCACTGGACACGTAGGTGAGGGTTCCCTTGCGCTCTTCGCCGCCGTCGGTCGTGACGTCGACGTCCTGTCCGAGCGCGACCCGTCCCAGATCTGGCTCGCTGAGATAGACGGTCAACCACGGCGAGTCCAGGTTGGTCAGGATTACGACGGGGGATCCGACTCCGAGCAGCTCGCCCGGCTCGGCCAGCTTCTCGGTGACTCGCCCGGCCGAGGGCGCGACGATGCGCGCGTCCGCGATCTGCTGCCGGATTTGGGCGACCCGTGCATCCGCGGCGTCGAGTCGAGCGGCCGCGGCGTCGATTTCCTCGGGACGCGACCCGCGCTTGAGCCGCTGCCACTGTTCGCGCGCGGCATCGAGACGTCCCTGGGCGACGTCGCGTCGGGCCTGCGCGTCGTCTTCCATCTTCTGCGTGGCAGACCCGGTCTCCAGGAGCGCCCGGATCCGGCTCAGGTCCTTTTCGGCCGCGGCGAGCTCGGTCTCTGCTTGTTGCATCCCCGCGCGCGCGGCCGCGATGTCCTCCGATCGGGCGCCGGCCATGCGCAGGCGCAGCTCGGCCTCGGCCAGGGCGCGCTCGGCGTCGGCCGCGCGTCGAGAGATGTGGAGGTCGGTCGTGTCCACCTGGGCGAGCACCTGGCCGGATTGGACCCGATCGCCTTCATCGATCATGAGCTGAGAGAGGCGCCCGGTCGTCTTGCTGGAGATCCGCACCTCGGTTGCCTCGATGTGGCCCGACACCTGGATGACGTCTGCCTGATCGCCGGAGCAGCCCGCGAGCCAGACGCACAGTCCGAGGCCCGCGGCTCCGCGCCAGCGCGCCGGATTCCGGAGGACGTGTTTCATTGGGGTTCCCTTCGTGAGCTGAACGCTTGGGTCATGAGGTCTTTGAAGAAGGAGACGAACTCTGCGGGAGGCGGGTCCGCGAACGGGATCTTGGCTTCCTCGGCGACCCGACGGCGGAACCGGCCGGTCGAGAAGAAGAACATCAACCCACCCATGATCGAGAGATGCGCATGGATGATGGGGATCTCTCGCAGGGTGCCCTCGGCACGGCCCTGTTCGAGGATTGCGCGCAGCGTCCCGAACACCTCCAGGAAGCGGGGAAGCGCGTTCCTGTCGAGGTTCACGCCGCCGGAGAGGAGCTCCCGGAAGAGCATCTCGGAGAACCGCGGCTTCTCCATGTGGAGCTCGCCGAAGATCCGGATGAAATCGGCCAGCTTCTCGGGTGCGGGGCGGGTGCTCTCGCGGAGTCGGGCCAGGCTTTCGAGCGCGGGGTCCATGTTCGTGGACAGGACAGCGGCGTAGAGTCCGTCCTTGCCGCCGAAGTAGTAGCTGATCATGGCCTTGTTGACTCCGGAAGCCTTTGCGATGTCGTCGGTTCGGGTTCCGTCGAGTCCGCGGGAGGAGAACAGCTCCTCGGCCGCGGCGAGCAGGGCATCCTTCGTCTGCTCGGGATTTCGGGATCGCTTTGACGGCTTGGGCATCGGGCCTCCGTAATCAACTAACCAGATGGTTAATTTATCGACATCCACCCGGGAGGGCAAGAGGGATTCTTTCGACGCGAGCGTTTTGGGGAAGCCGGGGGTGATCGACGGATCGGACCACCCGTTCGGGGACCAGGACCGGCGACGAACCAGCTCTCAGGTCTAGGCCACGAAGCCGCCCGGAACTCCCTTGGTCACGACCGCGACGGCATCGTGCGGATGGAGGCTCTCGACGTGGCGGGCTTCGATTCGATAGTCCGAGATGCCGGGATACTCCTCGATCGCCGCGCGGAGTCGGCGTGCGGCGTCCTCGCAGAACATCAGGTTCTGCGCGTTGAGTCGGGCGAACTCCAGCTCGTCCTCGCGCTTGACCGCGGCTTGCACACCGGTCCGGATGGCGCCCTCGAGGTGGTCGATCAGCGCTTCGAACCCCGGGAAGTGGGTCGGTTCGGTGAATCGTACCTTCACGGTGCCGATCGACCGCTGGCTGTGCGGGGTCGCCGGCATTCCTGATTCGGACCGCAGCCAATCAGCGACGTCGTCCCGCGGCACCTGCCCTTCGGGAAAGCGATCGAGGAACGCCCGCTGGGTCGCATCACGCGACAACGCCGCGGAGCAGGGGCACGTGCTGGAATAGGTGATCTGCACGGAAGCCTCGAACTCGACGTGACCGTTCCGGACCCCCGCACCCAACGCGACCGGATAGCTGCGCCAGCCCGTGTTCGTGGACACCAGGGCCGGTCTGCGCAGCGGATGATCCAGGCGAACCTCGATGAACGCGGAAGAACTCTGTCCCGCGTGCGATCGCAAGAACTCGTCCAGTGCCGACTTCAGGGTTTCCGGTCCCAATCGGTGACGATCGAGGGATTCCTGCAGCGCGAGGAACAGCCGCGACATGTGAATGCCCTTGTCCGCCGGATTGTCGAGGCTGACGAACGCATCGGCGAGCGCCGGGGCGACCGTACGGCAACCGTCGACGTCGGCGAGGAGAACCTGCACCTGGACGTTGGACATCCCCACCTTGTGCAGGACGCCGACGATATCCGCCCGCATCTCGCGACTCACATCGGGAATCCGGGGAGCGTGCCCGTTCGTGAAAGCGGTGACTGGTGTCTGCCCGTCCAAAGGAGTCTCCCTCGTAATGCCATGCCCGGGGCCATTCCCGCGCGCCGTCATCTCAGAAGGCGGATCGTCCCTGAAGGACGACCTGGGCGCCATAGCTAGCAACCGTACCATCGGTACGGGGGCTGCTCGTAGCGTCCAAAGTGCGCCCCGGCCATCTGTAATGGGGGCAGCGCCTGCAATGAAGGAACTGTGCCCCCTCCTCCCGAGATCCGACTACCGATGTCTCCATCGCAGGAGGGTGCTCATCCCGTACAGGAGCAGAGCCAGGAGGATGATGAGCGGCCCCGAGGGGACCGACACGCCGAGCGTCTCGGACAAGACGAACGAGCCCCAGAGTCCGGCCGTCGTGCAGACGGCGCCGACCGCCGTGGCGAGTCCCATCATCGTGAGCAACCGGTCCGACCACTGCCGGGCGATCGCGGCGGGAACGGTCAGCAGTGCGATGACCAGCAGGATGCCGACCACGCGGATGAGCACGACGATCGTGAGCGCCGTCAGCGCCAGGAGCACCTGGAACATCGCGGGCACCGGGACCCCCATCACCAGGGAGAACTCCTCGTCGAACGCGATCGCCTGCAGCTCCTTGAAGAAGAGGGCGACCACGAGGAGGACGACGACGTCGAGCGCCAGCGTGAGCCAGAGATGGTGCTCCGGCACGAGCAGAATCGACCCGAAGAGATAGCTCATGAGGTCGGGGGCAAAGCCCGGCGTCAGGGCGACGAACAGGATTCCGATTGCCATGCCGCCGGCCCACATCGTCGAGATGAGCGTATCGAGCTTGCTCTCCATCCGCCGGTAAGCGACTCCGAGCGCCATTCCGCACAGGAGCGTGAACACGGTCGCTCCCGCCATCGGGGGGATGCCCAGGAAGTACCCCAGCCCGACGCCTCCGAAGGCGGCATGGGAGAGTCCGCCGGAGATCGACGAGATCCGTTTGACCACGACGTAGCTGCCCACGAGCCCGCAGGCGACGGCGGCGAGCAGTCCCGCCAGCACGGCCCGCTGAAAGAACGGATGTTGGAAGGCGTCGAACATCAATCGTGGAAGGGGTGGTCGTGCTCGACGGTCGAGACACGATGGCCATAGGTTCGTTGGAGCGCGTCCGGATCCGCCCCGTGCGCGCTGTCATGGACCAGGCGGCGATTGAGGCACACGACGCGGCGGACCCGATCGCTCATGACACCGACGTCATGGGATACGAGAACGATCGTTGCGGATTCCGCAAGCTCCTCCAGAAGATCATACAGATCGTGGGCGGCCTGGGGATCCAGGCTCGCGGTGGGTTCGTCGAGCAGCAGGATCTCGGCTTCGACGGCGAGGGCCCGTGCGATCATGACTCGCTGCACTTCGCCTCCCGACAGCTTCCCCACCTGGCGCCGGGCACGCTCTCCCATGTTGACGCGATCGAGCGCGTGCAGAGCGGCCTCCCGGTCCGGGCCCGAGAACCGGCGCAGGAGCGGGATCCGGGAGAGCCGTCCCATGAGGACGACATCCAGAACGGAGATGGGGAACGATCGATCGAACCCGGCCAACTGGGGCACGTAGCCGACGCGACCCCGTGCCGCGGACGGGGCCTGTCCCAACACCCGCACGCTTCCGGCGTCGGGATGCACGAGACCGAGGATGGTCCGCAGGAGGACCGACTTTCCAGCTCCGTTCGGGCCGATGATCCCCAGGAAGTCGCCGCGAGGCACGACGAGATCGATGTCCTCCAGCACATTGGTCAGACCAAATTTCACAGAGACCCGCTCGAGCTGTATCACCTGTATAGTCATAGCGTTCCCGATTTCGGATCGGTCGTGCCGTTTTGAGGTGTCGCCGTTGGAGCGGGCGTCGTCCCAGCGGCTGCGATGGCTTCCGCGGCTTTTATCAGATTGTCTGACCAATCTGTGGAGAGAGGGTCGAGCACGACGACTTCGGCTCCGATCTCGGAGGCGATGAGCTCGGCGCTCTGTCGGGAGAACTGTGGCTCCACGAAGACGGCGCCCAGGTGTGTCGCCCGCGCCCGGCTCAGGATGGCCGCGATCCGTTCGGGTCCGGGCTCGTGCCCGTCCTCCTCGATCGCGATCTGCTCCAGTCCATAGGCGTCGGCGAACGGCCCCCACGCATCGTGGACGACCAGGAACGCGCCCCCTTGGTCTTGGGAAAGAACGGATCGGATCCGGTGATCGAGTCGGGTGATCGCGCCGTCCAGTGAGTCCGCGCGCTCCGAGATGGTGGGCGCCAGGGAGGGCCAGGTCGCGGACAGGCGTTCCGAAAGATTCCGCGACAGGGTTCGGCAGCGATCGGGGGAGAGCCACACGTGCGGATCCGGGGTGTCCAGCGCCCCTGCGAAGCCGACCACGACGTTGGACGCCGCGGCGCCGGGAAGGCGGTCGATGATCGCTCGTTCGAAAGACAGAGCGGGATGCCCCACCGTGACGATGAGCGACGCCGACTCGAGGGCCCGGAGCTGTGACACTCCCGGCTCGTATCCGTGAGGGTCGGCGCCCGGAGGCAGCAGGCAGCGGACCTCGACCGCGTCGCCCGCCAGCTCCCGAACGAAGAACTCGAGCGGGGGGATCGTTACCAGAACGATCGGCACCTCCGGGGTGGCTTCCCGGGGAGCGCACCCGTTCCCGAGCCCGTAGGGGAGCAGGACCAGGAAGACGAGCGCCGCCAGGAGCTTGGGCCCCCACGTATTGCGGGAGAATCGTCGACCCGTGACGAGGCGAGCCTGGTTCATGACGAGGACCCGACCCGCTTGGCGGGGTTTCGTTTCTGCGCGCACGCGGCGCAGCGACCGAAGAGGAGGATCTCGTGCTCCTCGACCAGGAATCCCGCGGGAGCGGACCCACCGACCCGCAACTCACAGGGTTCGAGCTCGAAGACCAAGCCGCAGACCCGGCAGTGGAAGTGGTGGTGGTGCTCTTTGCCGGCCCGTTCGAACCGATCCGGCTGTGAGGGAAGCTCGACGGTGGAAAGCCATCCTTCCTCGACACCGGAGCGGAGCGCCCGATAGACCGTCGCGATGCCGATCCCGGGACAACGCTGCGAGGCGAGCTCGAGGACTTCGTTCGAGGTCAGCGGCCGCTGGGCCTCGGTAATGACCTCCACGATCGCACGGCGCTGCCGCGTCCTCCGTCCGCCCGCCCGGGTTGCCGTCAGCGACTGGGCTCCTCGACTCATTTGAGAATGATACATCGTTATCATTAACGGTCAAGCCGAGGGTGCGTCGCCGAGGGTCGGGGTGGTCAGTCGATTCCGGTTAGGTGTCCTCCGCCGGTTTCGTTCGATTCAGGCGACGATGGGCAACGGTGGTGTTGCTCGCAGGGTCGGCGGGGTCAGGCCGGGATCGAGGGGGGGGCGTCAGCCGGCGACGGCTGCCTCGACGGAATCGTGGATCGAGAAGACCTGGTCCATCTTGGTGGCCTCCAGAACGCTGCGGACCCGGGGCCCGACGCACGCGAGGCAGAAGCGGAGCCCTCGGTCGTTGCACTCGCGAAGGGCGAAGACCAGTCCACCGAGATCGAGCGACGAGAACCAGGTGACCTCGCCGAGGTCGATCACCACCTTCGAGTGGACCTCTTCGCGGATGATCTCCCGCAGAAGGTCGTTGAAGGCGCGCCGGCTCTCGTCGGCGCGGCTCTGGGGAAAGGTCAGGATGACGGCATCCTGCAGTCGGCGCAGCTTGGTCAGATCCACGGTGTACCTCTCGAATAGCTACTCGGACCCCTTCAGGCCCCAACCATGGTATCACGGCCGAGCGACCACCAGGTCTCCGGATTCCGTCTGGGAGGGTGGCGGAAAAGGGGCCGGCGGACCCTGCGCCGTTCACGACGCAAGGGTCCGCCGGGGGTGCCGGGGTGGACCGGCAGCGGAGCGCCCGAGGGCGCGATCCGGAGGGGGACTACTGAGTCTGGAGAGCCAGTGCGCGGGAAATCCGGACCTTCGGATGCGCGTCCGCGTCGCTGAACGACTCGTCGAACGGATCCTCGAGGTCCAGGTGATAGGTCACCGCCACTGCCGGGCCGTCCGACGGTGCGGTGCTGGCGGGAATCACGACGCTTTCCGGGGACGGTTCGCGGTGCTTCTGGAACTGGGCCCCGGCGCCGAAGGCCGCGGCGAGCGAAGCGGCCGCCGCGGTCCAGCGGAGCGCCCGCATCCAAGCCGGGACGGAAGCGCGGATGAGGCCCTCCCGCTGCAGGGCGGCGACGGTCCGATCCTCCAATCCGCGGAAGTATGTCCGGTCGGAGGCGAGCGCCGCGAGGGCGTGCCTCTCTTCGGGGGTGAGATCGTTCGTTTCCGATTCGTCGCTCATTCCAAGGTGCTCCTCGGGTCCGCCAACCCTGACCACGAAGCGACTCCCATCGAGCCGACTCCGTCAGACCCTCTGACACTGGCTATGTGGCTGAGCGGGAGACGAGCGTTGTACGCCAACGGATCCGGGGAATCCGAGAGCAACGAAAAACGGCGGAACGACCTGTCGTGCAGGTGATTCCGCCGCTGAAGCCGAACTGTCTCGCGCCGGTTCTATCGACGCTCGTCGCGGGCCGTGAAGGGCAGCATCGCGAGCATGCGCGCGCGCTTGATCTCCCGAACCAGATGCCGGTGATGACGGGCGCTGACGCCGGTCACCCGCCGGGGCACGATCCGGCCGAAGGGGGAGAGGAAGCGGTTGAGGAAATCGGGATTCTTGTAATCGATCTTCTCGATGAGCGCCGGATCCTTGAGAAACGGGCAGACCTTCTTGCGAGGCGGGAACTTACGCGCCATTCGGACCTCCTGGTTGCGTCGACGGCGAACCGACCCGAACGGGGCGTTCGCGACTCTGGACATCAGGGCCGGGCTGCCCTCACCCCTTCGCCAAGGGGCTTCGAGCGCCTCGACCAATCACGAAGCGAAGCTCGGAGTCTAGGGCGGCGCCGTCCGCAGAGTCAACCAGATCGAGCTTTGGGGCGCCCGCTCCCGGGCCTGCTCGGCGCGCGCGCTAGAACCTGCGCAGGAGCGCCCCCAGCTCCCGGCGCTCGTCGGCCGTGAGGGCCTTCACGTCCGGACGGTCTCTCGGAACCCCCCGCGGATCATGCCAGCCCATCGCCCGATCGTGCCGGAAGTCCTCGAGCACGGCGTCGAGGCTGTTCGCCGTCCCGTTGGTGAAGTAGGGGCGCTTCCAGAGCACGCGTCGCAGGCTGGGGACGCGCGCCCCGGCTTCGGACACGTAGGGTTCGACTCCGGTCTTGATCAGGAACGGTGCCGCCCAGACGAGATCCGCTCGCGGCTGCGACAGCCACGCCGTCCAGTCTTCGACCGGCACTCGATCCTCCTCGGCCCGCGTGGAGAGAACCGGCAGGTGGCAACGGGCACAGCGATCGCGGAAGACCTGAAGGCCCCGCGTCTCGTCCTCCGTCCACTCGCGTGTTCGATCCGGCTGAGGGATCGGCGGGAGCTCGAAGAGGTACTGGAGCATGGCCCGCCGCTGCCGGAACGAGTCGACGGAGGAGCCCGGCGCCAGTTCGCACAGCCAAGGATGTTCGGAGACGGGGATCTCATGGGCTGCCATGCGGTGCTGGTTGGCGACCCGGAACTCGGCCGGAACCATCTCCGCGAGCGATGAGGCTCCGGAGCGACTGAACAAGGGGACGTTGTTTCCCAAGCCCCGGATCGGCTTCGTGGTCGCGAAGACATTCTCCCGACCGGTGTAGTGGGTGCGGCCGTCGATGCCGCCTTCGAAGTGGCAGGCCTCGCACGTGAATCGGGAGAGCTCGCCGTCGGTTTGATTGTCCGGAGTGAGCAGGGTGGTGAAGACCAGGAGCTCACCCAGCCGGAGGTCCGCCCGCCGTCGGGTAGCGTCCGCGATGTCGGTTGCCGGTTCGATGGGCGTCGGTCCGGTCGGCGTCGGCGCATCGGGCGACGTCGTCGCGTCGCCTGACGTCGTCGTATCTCCGGAGGAAGCATTCGCCGCGGGGATCGTCCGCATCGCGGCGAGCCGGCCCCGGGATCCTTCGATCGTGGTGGGATCAGCGTGGGCATCGGCGCCTTGCGAGAGCGGGATCTCGATGAGGGCGTCGAGGAGCGGGCTCACCGCGACGAGCCGATTTCCGGACGGATCGACCACGAAATCGCTGATCCCCGGAGGAACCCGGAACGTCACGGGTGCCGAGCGTCCGCTCGTTCCGGCCTTTTCCTGCGCATCCGGAGCCCATGGAACGGATGCGAGCCACTCGCCGCCGAACCCTGCGACCCGAATTCGGTCGGGCTCCAGCTTCACGCGTTTCGGGGTCACGACTCCGAGCTCGGAGAGATTCCACTGCTCGATTCTTTGAAACGAGCCCGCGTGGCCGTCGGTCACGACCGAGCGATAGAGATACAGATACGAGTCGACGTATCCGAACTCGCCTTCCGTGCGGTCGAGCGGATGGTCCTCGATGCCGCCGGCGGCGACCCAGAGCGTGTCGCCGAGGAGCCCGACATCGAACGACCAAATCGGACCGTCGTGCTCGATCGTGGCTTCCCGGATCCACGGTCGGTCCGGGTCCGTGCTGCGTCGATGGACGACAATCGTGTGTGCGAGCAGGCAATCGGTTACCAGGAAGTCACCCGCGATCGCGGCCTGCAAGGGGCCGGCGGGCAAGTCGAGGTCGTGATCGAGGCGGGACAGGACGATGGCTCCGTTCGACGATCGATCCGGATCGGAGACGAGGAAGGAGAGCGCGCGGTCCCCGATCGGATCGAGGGCGAATCCGACTCGCGAGCGTGGGTCGAACGCTATGCCGCGCAGGGACACGGCCGGCAGATCCAACTCGCACACCTCGGCGAGGTCGCGTGCCGTGTCATAGAGGGCGATGCGACCGCTTCCCTCGCCGGCCACCAGTACGTAGCGGTCGTCCAGAGTGGTCCAGGACGACGGTTCGGGAGGCGTGGGAATTCGCGTCCGGATCCGTAGTCCGTCCGGGGAGAACGGATCTCCGTCCAACAGGGCGATCTGATCGCATCCACGCAGCAGAAGGACCCAACGAACCGGGGCCGCGCCGACGGCCAGGATCCGAAACGGATCGGGTCCCAGGATGTGCCCCAGCTCCTCGCGTCGAGCGACCTGCGCGGCGACGGTGTGCGGGACATCCGTCTTGCTCGCGCCGACGAGCTCCGGCGTCGCCGACGCGACGAGGGAATCCTCGAGCTGCGTGAGGCGAAGAACGACGTCCGGATCGTCGCCCTCGCCTCGTGCGTTCGTCGATGCTGCGTCCGTCGGTGCGGCGTCCATCGGGGATCCCGATCCCGGCAGGACGCTCATGCACAAGAAGCTCACGCACGACACGCCCAGCAGGAACGCGAGACCGAGCGGGACCGCCGGCCGGAGCATCGCCCGAGCCCCTACCAGCCGAGGAAGCTCTTCTTCTTCGCTTTCTGCACCGAGATCTGCACCGGCTCCGTGCCCCGCTCTCCGCTCGCCTCCGTCATCACGGTCGATCCTGCGATGAGGTCCGCGATCTGCTCTTCCGTCAGTTGCAGGGTGTACATCGCGCCGTGCGCGCCTTCGACCATGTAGACCGCCTGGCCGGCCCGGAGCGCGTCGAGGGTGAGGTCGGGGCTGGAAGCCTCGGCACCGTCCGCGCCGAGCTTGAGTGCGACGCTGCCGGGCGCGGGCGTCCCATCGCCCGGCTTCGACGAGGCGCAGGCGAGCCCGACGAAGAGGATCGCCACGAGCGCGAGCAGGTTGCGGGCGCTGTGCAACAGGCGTCGGCGGGACGCTCCCGAGGCGTGCTGGTCCTCGGAGCGACGGGGCGCGGGCTTCCTGTCATGAGGATACGGGTCTGA
>JAGQHR010000537.1 GCA_020431745.1 Candidatus Eiseniibacteriota bacterium | reverse complement strand
CGACCACGTCCTTGCGGTAGGTTGAGAGGAACTGCCCCGCGTCCGCGGGATCGCCCACGAAGTCGGAGATGATGTCAGGCTGGAGTCGGCCGATCGAATACGAGTAGTCCCACTTCAGATGCCCCGGGAAGAACGCCCGGTATGGGGAGCCGGTCCGGGCCGTGTGCATCGGTCGCCGGGAGATGACGGGATCCGCCTTTCCCAGCATGTCCACGCAATGCATCCCCGAGTGGTACGGAACTGTTCCCGCCCATACCACCGCGATCGTGTCTCCGGGATTGGCCCCCGCGGTAAGCACACGGGCGAAATTCACCATCCACTCATTCTCTTCCACGTGCAGGGGGGAGGACATGAGGAGCCACTGATATATGGATGCGGGGTTGTCGTGAAGCTTGTTACCTTGGACCAATGCCGTGGCGAGGAAGAGCCAGATCGCGCCGCGGGCCGCCGGGCGGATCGCCTCGCCCACGTGCCGTGCCACGACCTCGAGCGCGTCGGAGGTCGTGAGGGCGAGCAGCACGAACATGCCAGGTACGGCCGCCGTGATATAGCGGTTCGTCCCGCCCCACCACTCCCACGCATCGCCCCCGACGTAGATGCTGTAGGCCGAGAGCCCGAGGAACGGCACGGCGAGGACCAGTGCACCCTCCCGCCGCCGACGCACTGCGGCGATCCACGGCACGAGGAAGAGGATCCAGCCCGTCGATCGCATCATGTCGAGGAAGACGAGGGCGCCCCGGGCGATGCGGAGATTCGCGGGGAATCCGGTCATTTTCAGGTAGTAGGTGTTCGGGAGCAGGTCGCCGTAGTAGAGAGCACGACCCACGGTCTGGAGCGCGATCGCTCCCACGACCCATCCGAGCCCTTCGACCCCGTGGCGCCACAGACGATCGCGCACCGCGAGGTAGCCGAGGAGGGCGACGGCGGTCACGGTCGCGTCCATGCGCACGAACGTGGACGCCGCAAGTACCAGGTACAGGATTCGGTCCGGTTTCCGGCGCTCGCGCCGCTGCAGGATCCGCAGGCAGGCGAAGCTCACGATGAGCGCGAGCAGCCCCACCTCCATACCCTGAAGCGTCCAGTTCACGAGGGGAAGATAGAAGGCGGTGAAGAGAACGGAGACGACCCAGACGCGCGGGCGTCGAGGCTCGAACGTGCTCGCGATCTTCCTCACGAGACCGAGGTTCAGCCCGAGGATGACGATCCCGGCACACTGCACGAGCAGACTGGTCTTCTCGGTGGGGATTGGGAGCAGGTGGATCAACGCCATGAAACCGACCCAGGCCGGGTTGCTGAATCCCTCGACGGGCTGTTCCCCCGCATGCCAGACGAGCCCGTGTCCCTCCGCCAGGTTTCTCGCGTAGGTCATCGAGACCATCGCGTCATCGAACAGGGAAAAGACCCGGACGCCGTCGACGACGAAGCTGGTGTTGTAGATGAAGACAACGGCGTAGAGCCCGAAGACGAGCAGGAAGAGGGAGAAGACGTGATCGTTCCGCGACCGCATAGGGCCTGATCCTGACTCGCGAGAGATCGGTCGGAACCACGACGCGCGCGGCCGTCGTCCTCGCGGGGTGGAGTTCATCCGTCGTTACATGAGTCGGGCAGCGATGGAACTGCGCTTGGAGTCGCATCGCGGAACCGTAGGAGATGACGGGAGCAGAGCAGGCCTTCTCCCGAGTCGGTAGGTTGAAGGTATCGCGACTACGCGGTCTCCAGTCAAGACTTTGCTGAGCGACCGCGGAGCGAAGAACACGACCAACAGGACCAACGGATAGGAGATCGCATCCGGTTATCGGCCGCAGACCGGGCGCATCCGCAGCCTGGTCACGTCGCGCTGATCTCGTGCTTTTCTCGGGGGGCCATGGCCCCCGGGATTCCCCTCCGTGACACCCCCGCATTCGCTCACGAGCAGGCTTCGCCGCAGCAGAAAGGCCAACACCTTCCGACGTCCCCCACAGCGTGAATAGAGCAGGACGTCGGTGAGGAAGATGCGGAAGAGGAGCCGGACCCACCAGGAGCGCGTCATTTGCGGGCCCGGCGCGGGCACGACCGCGGCCAGTCGGCGCAGGAACTCACGCGGCTCCACCGGCCCTGCGCCCCCTTCTGCCCGACGGAGAAGCGGTCACCGCGCTCGCCGACGTCGGAATCGTGGCCGCCTTCCAGCTCTCCGATGGAGCCGTGCGCGTGGCGCACCGCCGAGACGACCGATCATCCTCGGACCGGTCAGGGAGAAATCTGCAGAGAGTCCGCGGATTCTACCGGGGCCGGCGGCGCAACGGTGACCTCGGTGGAACTGGCCGAAGACGAGTGGGACGCTTCGTTCCCGTGCGGCCAGACGAACAGCCAGCCGATGAGAACTGCCCACACAACCCCCGAGCAGCAGAGGGTTACGACGGACCAGAAGACTCTCCGCACCTTAACTTCGACGATGCTCGCCATGGCGACGGCGTTATCCGCAAGCTCGTCGAGTAAATCGTCGTTGTGGCGAGCGTGCAGCCTCCGTCGCAAATCCCCACCGTCTCTACAGAGGGACACGGCACCGAAGAAGAAAACCGGGGCCTTGCCCGCGTGACGCACCTCTCGGCGTGGCCAAAGAACCCCGAAGGCGGCAAGTGCCGCGGCCAGGACGGTAATGAGATAGGCCACGAGCCATCCAGCAGTGCCACTGGGAACCTCGCTGCGAGAACCGAGGGCCTGGAACGTCCCTGCGGCCAGTGCGCCGTTGAGCGCAATGAGGAAACCGGCCTTGGCGTCGGTCAGCACGGTCAAGTCATGGTATCTCTCCGCCAGCCACCGCAGATGTGCCGCGTCGCCGAAACCGACGGTCGCACCTCCACTGCCTCGCGGGCTCACGACCGAGCCGGAGGCGTCAACGAGCCAAAGATCTCCTTCTCGGCCGATCGCGACTGTTTCCCCGAGCTCATCCCGGGACAGCTGTTCCAGCTCTGCGTCGGAGCGCGTCGGGTCGTGGTGAATGAGCACCAGTTGCTGGACGCCCGCTGAGTGCCCGATCTCGACAGCCTCGCGTTGCGTGCTGTGGCCCCAGCCGGACCGTCCACGCAGCTCTGCTTCCGTGTACTGCCCCTCACAGAACAACAGCTGCACGGGAGATGGTGAGGCAAGGAGCCGAATCAGCCCGTCGCGCTCGTCCGGAGAGGATCTGCTCCACTCGAAATCGCTCACCACAGCGGCCGAACCGTTGGCACCATCGATACGATATCCGACGCTTCCCCCCGGGTGATTCAATGAAGTCCAACGAGCTGTCAGCCGACCGATCCGCAAGGAGCCTTCCTGGGGCAGAGCAGAGAACTGCAGTTTGCCGCCCAGCTCTTCGGGCCAGTAGGGGCCGTCTAGCAGTGCCCGCACGAACGGTCCGCCATCCTCACCACCGGTCGGGGGCCCGAATACATGGACCGTCCAACCGGTATCGATGAGCCTGCCGACAGCTGGAAGCCCAACGACATGGTCAAGATGGTAGTG
>JAGQHR010000536.1 GCA_020431745.1 Candidatus Eiseniibacteriota bacterium | reverse complement strand
ATCGGAGATCCGGCCGGAGTACTGCCGGAGATCGGAAGGCGCCTGGGAATCCGCGAGAGCCGGGAGTCCACGCTCGAAAGCGGGATCGCGCTCCGGCTGCGGGACCTCGAGGCGCTGCTCCTGTTGGACAACTGCGAGCACGTGATTCCGGCAGTCCGCTCGTTCTGGCAGGACATCGGCAATTCCTCTCCACGGCTGCGGGTGTTGGCCACCAGCCGGACGCGTTTGGGAGTGGCGGAAGAGTCGACGGTCCAGATTCGCCCGATGGAGACTCCCCCTCCGGCGCGCGCTGGCACTTCGGATGGAACGGAAATCCTCGCCAGCGAGGCGGTACGACTGCTGGTCGATCGCATCACGTCGGCCCGACCCGGGTTCGCGTTGACACCGTCCACCGCCCCCGCGGTCGCGCGCATCTGTCGGCGGGTCGATGGACTGCCGCTTGCCCTCGAGCTCGCGGCCGCGCGCACCCGCTCGTTGAGCTTGGACGTCATCGCGGACAAGCTCGACCGGAGCTACGCGCTGTTGGACCGCACGCCGCAAGCCGCGCGGTCGGCCAGAGACACCATCACGAATTCGATCGCCTGGAGCTGGGAGCTCTGTAGCGACTCGGAACGCGCACTCCTCCGGCGCGTCTCGGTGCTCCCCGGAACCTGGTCGCTGGACGCGGCCGAGGTGATCGCGAGCAATGATGACCTTCCCGCCTCTTCCCTGGAGGCCTCGTCCTTGGAGGCCTCGCCCCTGGAAACCGGCCCGTCGCTCTCGCAGGAATCGCTGCAGTACACGAAGCGGCTGGATCGTGCGGACGTCCCCGATGTCCTGGCCGGTCTGGTCGACCAGTCCCTGATCCTGTGCGATCCCGACGGCGCCGGACCGACCACTCCCGATGGCGAAAGCCCTCTGACCTACCGGATTCTCGAACCGATTCGGGAGTATTGCGCGGCGATGTTGTCGGAATCCGGCGAGGACGCCATCGCACCCGCACGTCACTTCCGCTGGACCCTGCTCCTGACCGATCGAGCGCACGATCGGATGTACGGATCGGAGCAAAACGTCTGGATGGGGTACCTGGAAGCGCTCTACGAAAACATCCGCGGCGCCTTGACCTGGAGCAAGCGCGCGCCCGACCGGGCGCGTCTCGGAATCCAACTGGCCTTTCTCGTCCGACGGTATTGGCTGGTGCGCGGACATCTCAGCGAGGGGCGTGACCACTTCCTGGATCTGATCGCGACCGGACACCTCTCCCCACAGGATCGCGGCCGGGCGCTCGTGCACTCCGCATCGTTGATCGAGGCGCTCGGGGAAGCGGAGCGGGCCCGACGCCAGACCGAGGAGGGACTCGCCGCATCCGAGGCGGTCGGCGACGAACCCGGTCGCTCGAACGCGCTGTCGATGCTCGCCATGCTGAATCTGCAGCTCGGTGATCCCGCCACCGCGCGACAGCAGTTCCACCAGGTGCTGGAGTACCGGCGCGCGCATCTCGACGAACGCTCTCTTCCGCTCGTCTTAAACAACATCGGGGTCTGCTCGCTCACTCTTGGAGATTGGGAGGCTGCCGTGGCCTGCTATCTCGAATCTCTCGAGATCGCACTGCGACACGAGGACCGCGCCACCGCCGCCGTCATGTCGATCAATCTCTCGGGCACATACCTGGAAGCGGGTGACATCGAAAACGCACGGCGGTACGCGAAGGAGTCGATCCCTCTTTCCTTGGCCGGCGGCGACAAGCGCACGGTCGCACGCTCCATCCTGGCGAACGCGGATCTCGCTGCCTACACGGGCGACCTCGTCCGGGCCCGAACCCTCGCCCGCGAAGCGCTCGACTACCGGATGGGCGACGACGACTGGCGCCACGGCGCTCTCGCGGCGGCGATCCTACTGCAGATCGAAACGGTGGCGGATCGTCCGGAGGAGGCGGCGGAGACGCTCGGACTCCTGGAGCGACACGTGGGAATGACGGAGCTGGGCTACCTGCCGGGGCGCAAGGCGATGCGCGCCCGGGTCGCGAAAGATCTCAAGAAGACGCTCGGCGAAGCGACATTCGAAGCCGCACACAGACGGGGATCCCTGAGCGGGATCCAGGTGCTGATCCAGCGACTCGGCGATGCGTCGCTCGATCGTTCCTCACCGATCCCGGAAGCATGATCGCTCCGCGCGCGGACAGCTCCCTGGGCGACGCTAGTGTCGGAAGACGTACTTGATGGCTCCCCAGCTCTTCAGCTCCGTCGGGAAAAAGAACAGCCGATCGTCCCTCCACTCGAAGATCTTCCACACGGGAACATCGTCGACGATTTCGGAAGAGTCGGGATAGAGAAAGAAGAAGGCTCCGTCCCCGGTCACTCGGTAGAACAGGTTCTCTCCACCGAACGGATCGCGATTCTCCACCGCCAGCGACACGTCAGCGATCGCCACCTTTACCGTGCCGGCGGGGAAGCTCCGATCCCTCTCGTCTTGCGTGGTGGCGGCCACCGGGTCTTCGACCTCGAACTCGCTCGCAATGCCTACGACCAGGTCCGACTGGAACATGTTTCGGCTGGCGACTTCCTCGAGCGACCAGTCCCAGCTCGTGGGTATCCCGGGGTTCTCGGCTACATCTCGTTCGTCGAAGACGAACACGAAGTTCTCCTGATCGAACAACCTGCCATAGCGCGTGATGTCCCTCGCCTCGTAGGCGTCCTTCAGCTCCTGGAACAATCCGTCGATCGTCTTTCTTGGGTCTTCCGGGATCGGTGCCGTGGACTTGTCGTCACCCGAACACCCGGATAGCGTCCCCTGGATCATCAGCGTGGCAACGAGCCAACAGCATCGTACGGATGGAAGCGTCATTCTTGATTCCTCCGGCTGCGAAATGTCTCCGACACGGGGCCGCGCAGCACGAGCTCCGGCAACGATCCCGTCGTGTAGGAGTAGTACTTCGCCGTCCCCCACGAAAGACACCGATTCTCCCCGCCCTCGGCGGCGAGGTCGCGCCATTCGAAGATCTTCCACGACGGAAGTCCGTCCACGATGTCGGTGGTGTCCTGGAAGACGAAGACCTCCGTGCGATCGGAGGCCAACTGCGTGATGATGTTCTCCCCGCCGTCGGGATCCCGTCGTCCGAGCACCCGGTCAGGATCGACGATGCGAGGAACGCAGCACCGAGAATCCATCGACATCGGACCGTGATCTCGAACCTCCCCAAGCGATCAGCGAACACGCACGATCCGGGCGGAACGGACGTCGGCTCCGTCGCTGACGCGAAGCCAGTAGATCCCCGCCGCGACCGCGCGACCGGAGGCGTCCCGTCCGTCCCACTGCACCGCACTCGCAGCGCTCACCTTTCCGGCAAAAACGGTACGAACACGCCGTCCCGTCGGATCGAAGACCGCGACGCGGACGTCCCGCCCGGTCCATCCGGCCAAGTCCAACCGCACGACGTCCCGGAAGGGGTTCGGTCCCCATGACACCGACAAATCGCCGGGTTCGATCTCCGGAACGCTCGTGACGTCTTCGCAGG
>JAGQHR010000535.1 GCA_020431745.1 Candidatus Eiseniibacteriota bacterium | reverse complement strand
CGTCTGGCTGGACGATCAGCAGATCGTCTCCGAGTTCAACGTCACGGTGACGCTGCGCGAGGATGCCGACCAGGCCGAAGTCGAGCGGATCGTCCAGGACGAGTTGACCCGGTTTGCACAGAACGGACCGACGGGACCGGAGCTGGCCCGTGCGCAGACTTCACGCGAAGCACGCTTCCTCCGCGGAATCCAGCAGGTCGGGTCCTGGCGCGGGAAGGCGGACCTGCTCAACCGCTACAACCACTACGTCGGAACGCCCGACTATCTGGCCCAGGACATGGCCCGTTTCCAGAATGCGACGACCGCATCGGTCCGGGACGTCTTCGCGAAGTGGGTCGGTCCCGATCGCGTCGTCTTCGAGGTACACCCGCTCGGCAAGCTCGAGCCGGAGGCGACGGCTGCAGTCGATCGCGGCACGCTGCCGGAGGGCGGGGCCACCCCGGCGTTCCAGATCCCGACGGTGGATCGGAACGACCTCGACAACGGTCTGCAGGTGATGACGCTGGATCAGCACGAGCTCCCTCTGGTGGAAATCCGCATGGTTCTGGGAGCCGGCTCCAGCTCGGATCCGCTCGCGCAGTCCGGCCTGGCCGCTCTGACGGGCTCGATGCTGACCGAGGGTACCGGCAACCTGGATGGATTCGCGTTCGAGGATCGTCTCGATCAGTTGGGCGCCCAGCTGCGCGTGTCGACCGAGGACGACTACACCACGATTGCCCTGACAGCCTTGGCCAAGAACCTCGACGAGTCGGTCAAGCTGATGGCCGACGCGCTCCTGCGCCCGACGGTCGCCGCGGGCCGGCTGCAGAAGATGAAGGAGCGGCGGGTCGTCGACATTCGCCGCGAAGGCGAGAATCCGCGCGCGGTCGTGGGGAAGGCTTCGCGGAAGGTGCTCTACGGCGACGACCATCCGTACGGAAAGTCTCCCACTGTCGAGAGCATGGAATCGATCTCGGTCGAGGACGTGAAGGGATTCCTCGCCCAGCATTTCACGCCCGACCGGGCGACGCTCATCGCGGTCGGCGACATCCGTCCGGAAGAAGCGCTCCGCCTGGCTGAGCGGTACTTCGGGGCCTGGAAGGGCACCGCGACCGAAGTGGCGGCGATTCCGCCGGCCCATCCGGCGCACGACGGACGCGCGGTCTATCTCATCGACAAGCCCGGTGATTCGCAGTCGACGATTTCGATCGTGCATCCCGGCGTGCTCCGCAGCAGCGAGAACTGGACGCGTGCGGACGTCGCGAACCGGATGCTCGGCGGGATGTTCTCGAGCCGGCTCAACCTGAACCTGCGCGAGGACAAGGGCTACAGCTACGGCGTGCGCTCGGGCTTCAGCGACGAAAAGGAAGGCGGCATGTTCTCGATGGGAGGCCGGGTCCAGGCTGAAGTGACGGCGCCCGCCCTCGTCGAGTTCATGAAGGAGCTCCGTGGCATCCACGGGGAGAAGCCGGCTACCGCGACCGAGCTGGAGTTCGCCAAGAACTCGATCATCCGCGGATATCCGATGGCCTACGAGACGATCGGCGATCTCGCGAACGCGTTCGCGTCCAGGTCCGGGCTGGGACTGCCCATGGAGGATCTGACGGAGCGTCCGGCACGGGTCGAGGCGGTCACCCTCGAGCAAGCGAACGCGGCGGGTAAGGAGTTCTTCCATCCCGAAGAGGTGCAGGTGATCGTGGTCGGTGACCTCGCGAAGATCGAGGACTCGGTCCGCGCCCTCGACCTCGGACCGGTCTATCGTCTGGATCGGGACGGCAATCCGGTGATGAGCACCGAGACGGGTGAGTCGCTCGCTCCGTAGCGGTCCGCACGGAGCAGCAACTCGGGTCGGAAGCAACGAGAACGATGGGTTTCCTGGATCGAGCCGTGGACCTGCCCCACCTGGGGATCGGGGTCTCGACGGAGTACGGCGCCGGGGAGTCGCCGAGTGCGCTCGACATTCTGGGCCTGCGCGAACACGCGCCGCAGTTCGCGCAGTTCCTGGAAGTCGGCATCGAGGTCGTCAAAGGGCTCGACTGGCATACCCGCGCCTGGCTCGAACGCGGATTGCCCACTACCTACCACTTCCTCGACATCAACCTCGACGATCCCAGGGACATGGACGAACCCTGGCTCGCCGAGGTCCGTGCCCTGGCGGACCGAGTGCGCCCCGCCTGGTTGTGCGGAGATGCCGGTCTCTGGCACTTCGGGATGCGGGATCGCGGGCACATGTTGCTGTTGCCGCCGATTCTGAGCGATGCCAACGCCGCGGCCATGGCCGACGGAGTCGCGCGTCTCCGGGAGGAGACCGGACTCGAAGTGCTGCCCGAGAATCCGCCGGCCACGGTCTACGTGGGGAATTTGCACCTGCTCGATTACTTCGCGCAGGTGTGTGATCGCGCGGACACCGGGATGCTGCTGGATGCGGCTCATCTCGCGATCTATCAGCGGCTGCAGGGTCACGATCCGCTGACCGGACTCGATCGCTTCCCACTGGATCGCGTCCTGGAGATCCATGTCGCGGGAGGAATCGAGCGGGATCATGGAGGTTTCGCCTACATCGAGGATTCCCACACCCCGCAAGTGCTGCCCGACACCTGGAGGATCCTCGAGTACGTGGTCGCGCGGGCGCCCCATCTCAAGGCAGTCGTCTTCGAGTGCGAGCGCAATCCGATCGCGGCTTGTCTGCCGGCCTTCGGGGAGATCGAACGCGTGCTGCATCGACATGCCGCCGCACCGGCGTTTCGCACATGACACACCTCGCGCTGCATCACGTCGTCGTCCGGATGCTCTACGATCCCGCGTTCGTCCAATCGGTCTTCGCCCGGCCCGAGGAAGCGCTCGCGGATGCCGGAATCACGACGGAAGACATCGACTGGCTGCTGCAGACCGATCCGCGGGCCTACACGACCGACTCCCACCGGCGAGCGCGGTCCTTGGGCGGGCTGCTCGAGGAGTATCCCACTGCGTGCGCCGCGCTGGTGCGCGCCCGGCATCGATCCGACGCCGGCACGCCACCCGTCGCGGTGCTCGATGCGTTCTTTTCCTCAGCGGGATTCCATCGGGGAATGCAGGCGGGCGCTTCGCTGGCCCTGTCGTTCGGCGAGTACCTGGTGCAGACCGCAGACGGCCTTCCACGGGCCGATCCCGCGGCCACGCTGCGGCACGAGCTGGCCGCCGCCCTGGCGCGGATCGAGCTGCGAATCGCCCGGCTCCGCCGGATCGCGTTGCGGTCTCTGCCGGCGATTCCCGAATGGACCGACTCTGCTGATTCCTCGGAGTTGGAGCGAGCCCGTCTGCACGCGTCTCCGTGCATCGATTGGCTGACGGTTCCGGAAGGTGTCCTCGATCGTTTCGGGGAGGTTCGCCGGCAGCTCGCGCTCGCCTCTTCCGCGCGGCCGAGCCGCGAGGGGGCGCACGACACGGACGACGGCGGCAGTGTCGGTGTCGGTGTCGGCGTCGGCGTCGGAACCGCCTCCGCTCCGGCCGGAGCCGGGGACGCCCGCACCGCCGTGGTCGACC
>JAGQHR010000534.1 GCA_020431745.1 Candidatus Eiseniibacteriota bacterium | reverse complement strand
GGACGAGATCCCCGCACTCGCGGTCACGTCCTTTCTCGACGGCGCGGGAGCCGGCGCGAGAGCCGAGTCGCCATGAGCAGCTATGTCTACATGAAAGTGCTCGAGTCGACGCCGCAGAGATACGACCGGGGTATCCGCATCCTCTCTCGGGGCGCGATCGATGAGGTCTACCGTCGCCTCGCCGACTCGATAGCCGAACCGGGCGCACACGTGCTCGACATCGGCTGCGGCACCGGAAACGTAGCGCTCGCCTGCGCCGCCCGGGGCGCGAGCGTCGTGGGGATCGACTTCAACACCGGGATGCTGGAAGTGGCGCGTGCGAAGCCCGCAGCCCAGGGTGCCGGGACGGGTCACATCGAGTGGTTGGAGCTGGGTGCACTCGAGATCGAAGACCGTTTTCCCTCGGACACCTTCGACGGGGCGGCCGCCTGTCTGCTCTTCAGCGAGCTCACTGACGACGAGCAGAGCTACCTGCTGACGACGCTTCTTTCGCGGGTGCGTCCCGGCGGAACGGTTGCCATCGCCGATGAGGTTGCGCCCGGAGGCACGGTCGCGCGAGCGTGGTGGCGTATGCGACGCGCACCTTGGGTCGCGGGTACCTGGCTGCTTGCGCAGACTTCGACTCGCCCTGTCCATGGCCTCGAACGGAGGATGCGAGATTCCGGCTTTCGCGACGTCCAGGTCGAACCGATACCCGGTGACTTCGCCCTGATCTCTGGCGTGGTTCCGACGAGGGTTGAATCGTGACCGGGCTCCGCGACACCGTACTTCGACTTTTCCCACACGCGGTATCTCCCGGCCTGCGCCGCATCGGCAACCCGAGTCCCGAGGCACCGGTGCTCATCACGGGGAACTACGCCCTCACCGTGCGACGCCTGGAGTCGGTGCTACGCGGGTACGATGCCTGGCTCCTGATCGCCAACAGCCGCGGCATCAACGTCTGGTGCGCTGCCGGCGGCGGTCATTTCACCCACCACGACGTGATTGCTGCGATTCGTTCGGGCCGACTGGCCGAGCACGTCAGTCATCGCCGTGTGATCCTCCCACAGCTGGCAGCGACCGGTATCGAACCGAAGCGCATCCTGGAAGCCGCGGGCTTCGAAGGACGCTGGGGCCCGGCCCGTCTGGAGGATCTGCCCGAGTTCATCGAACGCGGCTGCCGAGTGAAGAGGTCGCATCGCAGGATGCGTTTCCCCGCCTGGGAGAGGGCGGAAATCGCCACCATGTGGGCGGTGCCGATCGCTGTCCTCGCTGGACTCGTGCTCATCTTCACTTCCGGAGCCAGGATCGCGGTAGCCTCCGTGGGAGCGGTCGTCGCGGAGGTGTTCGTGATCTTTCTCGCGCTTCCGCGCGTCCCGATCGTCGGACGCTTCAGGTGGCTCACCTTTGCCGGAGCCGCCTTCCTCGCGGCCGCGGTCGCCGCCGGCGCCCTACAGATCTGGGGAGGCCTGGACGGATCCGCGCTCGTCGCGCTCTGTGCCGCGGTCACCATCGCCGCGGCGATTCTCTCGCTCGACATCGCTGGAACCACCCCACTGCACCCCGGAACGATCAACTCGATCGGCAACCACTATCATCTCGAGCTGGTCGAAGACCGCTGTAAGGGTGCCGCGGACTGCGTCCAGGTGTGCCCGCGGAACGTCCTCCAGATGAAGGGAAGAGAACGTCGCGTGCAGATCGCACGCCCAGAAGACTGTATGCTCTGCGGGTCTTGCATCGTCCAGTGTCCCCACGACGCCTTCCGTTTCCGCTTCGAGGATGGCCGGCTCGTCGAGCCCGAAACGATTCGCGCCACGCACCTCAACCTTCTCGGTCGACGGAGTGCGGGGCGAAGCTGACTCTCATGGCGTCTCACATCCCCGTTCCGGTTTGGGTGGGCTTCCTGCCAATACCGAAACACGAGCCCCCCTTGACTCCGGGCCACGGTCGCCGGTGAGGGGGCAGTCTGGTCATGGAGTCGTGCGAGGCTCCCCGGTGCATGGAGCGCCGGGGAGACCCTCGCACACGGGGTCGAGGAAGCCAATAGAGCGACGAACCCGACGCCTCCCCGCTGGTCTATTTCGTGATGACGATGCGACCCGATTTCGATCCCGCAACGGTGCTGAGCTGCACGAAGTAGACTCCGGCGGGCAGCAGCTCGCCGTTCTCGTCTCGACCGTCCCAGGAAAGCTCCTGCGGACCCGCGGTCGATTCCTCATCGAGCACGTTGCGGACCCATCGTCCGCTGGCATCGGCCAACCGCACGCGAACCGGACCCGGCTGCGGGAGCGAGAACCGGATGACACCGCCACCCACCATGGGGTTCGGCGAGATTTGCAGACCCGCTGAGCCGAAGCCGTCGATCCGGGGATCCTCCTCCGCGGCGGGACTGGGCACCGGTACCTGGATGACGTTGACGACGATTCCGCCACTCAACGTAGCTCGGTCCGACGCCGGCATGTTGAGCAGGAGCGTCAGCTCCTGGCCGATGTCGATCGGCTGCGTCGACCAGCAACCACCGTCGCCGATGTAGAACGGCGTGCTCAACGTGTCGACCTGGCCGTAGAGCGAACCATAGGGGCCGTCCGGGAGCGGTTGGCCGGCGCGGGTCACCTGCGGCCGACCGCCTGGTCCGAACCAGCCGCCGGTGTTCGGGTTGCCGGAACCGAACGTCGGACGGACACCTCCGAAGGGCAAGACGATGAACTTATCCCCCGTGGCCGGGAAGAAGCCGGTCGGGAGCTTGTCCGGCGACGCATCGTCGAGAATGAACTCTCCCGTGTTTGCGGAGCCGGTCGGTACGTACACCAGCGTCACCGTCACCGCCCCCTCCAGCCCGAGCAGGTCGGCGTCGCTCATGTTGAGTGAGACATAGAACTCCTGCCCGACCTCCGCGGCCTCCACTCCGAACGATCCGATCCGACCGACATGCTCGAACTGTGTGTCATCGGAGGTGAATCCACCGATGAGAGCGCCATAGGGCATATCGGCTGCAACCGGCTGACCCACGCGCCGCAGGCGAGTCTGTCCGGCCGGTCCATGCCAACCCGCATCGTAGCGGCCCGAGTCCACGACTCTCCGGATCGCACCCTCCGCGAGGATGATCACCTGGTCTCCCTGCGCGACCGCCACCAGTCCGGTCGCCACGGGCTGAGTCGTCGCGTTGTCGATGGTAAGGGTCCAGCTCTCCACGTCCTGGGCGGATACGCGCTCCGAGGCCAGGATCGTCGTCGCCGCTACAGCCATGCATGCTCCTAGCGTGCGCAATCGAAGACAGAACATGATCGGTTCCTCTCTCCTCGTTCTCGTGGGTGGGCAAACGAACGACCGGCTCGGCGCGGGGGAACGAGTCGACCGGCTTCATCTGAGAACGCGGAAGATCGGGCGGCGGGAGGACACTCCAAATGCGAATTCTGGAAGCGCGGGCGATGCCTCGTCGTCGGTCCGGGTTGGGGGCGGCGCCCTGCTGGCCGGGAGGTCTCACGGGACGGAGGCACTCCGCGAACGAAACCGCAACGGGAAT
>JAGQHR010000533.1 GCA_020431745.1 Candidatus Eiseniibacteriota bacterium | reverse complement strand
CTCCCGAGCAGATGTTTCAAAAGCTCGACGCCGACTCCGACGGCAAGGTATCAGCGGCAGAGCTGGACAGCATCGCGGGAGGAGCGCCGCAAGGGGCTCCGAGCGCCGCCGACGTCATTGGCCAGTTCGATACGGACGGCGACGGCGGTCTCAGTCTGGACGAGATGACCGCCATGCATGACCAGCACCGGGCGCAGATGGAGGCGATCCGAACCAGCAAAGCCCAGGAGGGGCGAGATCTGCTTTCCCTTCTGGAAAGCAAGGACAGCACCAGCAGTTCGGGGCAGTGGCTGAGCGAGATCCTCTCTCAGTACCTGGGCAGCAACGCCGCGGGCGTCAACAAATCGTCGGTGGATCTCATCGGCTGAATCGAGACCGGGGGTGACGGCGATCCCGTCGCCCTCGTTCTGCCTCGTTTCTCTTCCGGCAGGCATCTCCACCTCCCGCGAATTCCGTCACCCGTGTACACTTCCGGGGTCGTACCGTCGTGGGAGCATCGATGTCGTTCGAACAGATCGCCCATTTCAGAATTCTGGGAAAGATCGGTCAGGGTGGGATGGGCTCGGTCTACAAGGCCGAGGACACCCGACTCCAGCGTTTCGTCGCGATCAAGTTCCTCGCGCAGGACCTCGCGGGCGACCCCAAAGCGGCTGTGCGATTCTTGCGCGAGGCGCGCGCGATCGCGGCTTTGAACCATCCCCACATCTGCACGATCTACGAGACCGGCGAGCACGAGGGACACCCGTACTTCGTCATGGAATATCTGGATGGGCAGACCCTGGGCGCGGTCGCTGGTGGCTCACCTCTCGCTGTCGCCACTCTGAGCCAGCTTGGAAGCGAGCTCGCCGAGGCGCTCGCCGCAGCGCATGCAAAGGGCATTCTGCACCGCGACCTCAAACCGGCCAACGTGTTCATCGGTACCGACGGCCACGTGAAGCTCCTCGACTTCGGATTGGCCAGACCGCTGGACATGAATCTGGCGACCGACGACACCGCCACCCTGTCTCCGGTGGAGGTCGCGTCACTGCTCACGGAAGCGTTGCCCGCCGCCTCTGCGGAAGGCCCTTTGACGCGGGCCGGGACGACGCTGGGGACGCCAGGCTACATGTCTCCGGAGCAGGCCCGGGGCGAAGAACTGGACGCGCGCTCGGATCTCTTTTCCCTTGGCGTGATCCTCTATGAAATGGCGACCGGCAACCGTCCGTTCGACGCCGGCTCCGTCAACGACACCATCGACGCGATCCTCCATCGAACACCGGTGCCGACAGTACAACGGAATCCGCGGATTCCGTCGCACCTTGCCGACACGATCGATCGGCTGCTTCAGAAGGACCGCAAGGATCGCTTCACCTCCGCCATCGAGGTGCGGGAAGCCTGGACGCGGAGTGCACCGGCGGTGCCGCGCCGCACGCCGCGACACAACCTCCCTGCAACGACGACTCCTTTCATCGGGCGCGAACGTGAGCTGGCGGAGGTCGCCGAACTGCTGCAGAAATCGCGCCTCGTCACGCTCACGGGTTTCGGCGGGTACGGCAAGACCCGCTTGTGCGTGGAAGTGGCGAGCCGCCGCCTGGACTCGCATCCCGATGGGACGTGGCTCGTCGAGCTGTCTTCGCTCTCCGACCCCGGTCACGTTCCCTCCGCGATCGCGACGGCGCTCGGAGTGAAGGACGTCCCCGGCACGACGACCCTCGACGCCGTGGTCCGGCATCTCCAACACGCGACCGCCCTTCTCCTTCTCGACAACTGCGAGCACCTGATCGAGGCCTGCGCCCACGCGGCGAACACCGTCCTGCGGAGCTGCGGCGGAGTCAAGATGCTGGCCACGAGCCGGGAGCCTCTGGGACTCACGGGCGAGTCGATCTGGCGTATCCCATCGCTGCCCCTGCCACCGCAGCGCGAGAGGGACACGGCGGAGTCGATTCGGTCCTTCAACGCCGTGCAGCTTTTCGAGGCGCGGGCTCGGGCGGTCCATCCCCCGTTCGTCCTCACAGACGCCAACGCGCACGCTGTCGCACAGATCTGCCGCCACCTCGATGGCATCCCTCTCGCTATCGAGCTCGCTGCCGCGCGCGTCAAAGTGCTGACCCCGGAGCAGATCGAGGAGAAACTCGACCAACGCTTCCGACTTCTGACCGGTGGCGTACGAACGGCCGAGGAACGCCAGCGCACGCTGCGGGGGGCCGTCGAGTGGAGCCATGACCTCCTCCATGACGAAGAGCGTCGGTTCTTCCGGTGGATGTCGGTGTTCCGTGGAAGTCGGACACTCGAAGCTGCCACAGCCGTGGCCGGTCTCGCCGTCGACGGTTCGGAGATGGACGATTTCGAGGTTCTCGATCTCCTCGACCGCCTGGTCGAAAAGTCGTTTCTCACCGTCGACGAGCCGGAGCTGCAGGACGCCGAGCCGCGGTACCGCATGCTGGAAACGCTGGAGATGTACGGGCGCGAGCGTCTCGAAGAGGCGGGAGAAACGCTTGCGGCGCAAGCTCGGCACACTGATTACTATCTTCGTTTGGTCGAACGCGCGAGGAACGAGCTCACTGGCCCCGAGGCCGCTCCATGGACGCGACGACTCTCGATCGAGCATGAGAATGTACTCGCGGCGCTCGATGCGTGCGACTCGGTCGAGAACGGTGCCGAGAAAGGACTGTGCATCGTCACGGCCGCTTTCCGCTTCTGGATGCTGAACGGTCGTTTCGCGGAGGGCGTCTCCCTCGGACAGCGGGCTCTCGCACGGCCCGGCACCGAGGACCGGACGAAGCAACGCGCCGACGCTCTGTACGCGGTCGCGTCTTTGCAACGGAGTCTCGCGGACTTGGTCCGGTCGAAGCAAACCCACGAGGAGAGTCTGCAGATTCGGCGCGAAATCGGAGACTCCAGGGGAATCGCCCACTCCCACTTCGGACTCGGGAGCGTTCAATGGGGGCTGGCGGACTACGACGGCGCAGCCGCGTACTACGAGGCCGCCCTCGCGATCTACCGAGAGGCCGGTGATCAGGGGGGAATCGCCGACTGTGTCGAGGCCTTGGGGAACGTGGCGTGGGTCAGGGGAGAATATCCCGCGGCTCGGGAAGGATACGAGACCAGTCTCGAGATCCGGCGCGCCCTCGGCAACCGCCATGGCGTCGCTCAATCCTTGAACTCGTTGGGCAATGCGTCCTGGGCGCTCGGAGACTTCGAGGGAGCGAAGCGATCGTATCGGGCGGGTCTCGAGATCTGCCAGGAGCTGGGCGACCGGACCGGAGTCGGGAACGCACTGTCCAATCTGGGGAACGTAGCCATCCGACAGGCGAACTTCGACGAGGCCCGCACTTGTTTCGAGGCCAGCCTCGACATCCGCCGCGAGGTCAACGACCGCGCGGGAATGGTGAACTGCTTTTCCGGCCTGGGCGCCGTGGCTTGGGCGCATCGCGACTACGTGCGCGCGCGCGAGCGCTACGAATCGGCCCTCGCGACTGTGTCCGAGATCGGAGACCGGGCGGGCGTGGCGCTGGCCCGCTACAACC
>JAGQHR010000532.1 GCA_020431745.1 Candidatus Eiseniibacteriota bacterium | reverse complement strand
GCCGCGGTGTTGAGCACCGCGACATGTCCGCACACCCTTCGCAGGGCCACCGGACGGGTCGTGACGCGGTCGAGGTCGGCCCTCGTCGGCAGCGTCCGATCCTGCCAGAGGGACTGATCCCATCCCTCTGCGATGACCGGCTCGTCTCCGGGATGGGCCGCCAGCCAGGAGGTCAGTCGATCGAACGTCTCCTCACGGGAGGTCGCGCCGTGCAGCCTCGGCTTGAGCCGGGCGGTTCCGACTCCCAGCAGGTGCGTGTGCGCGTCGACGAACGCCGGAAGCAGGATTTCGTCCGCATCGAGACGCTCTACCCCGGCAGCAGAGGCGCCGGGCGCGCTTCCGGGCTCAGGAGCACCTCGTTCGCCCCCGGTCACGCGTGAGCCGGGTGCGGTCTCCGCGACTGCACCAGCCGGAGCGAACGGCCCCCGGTGCACGGAACGGATCCGTCCCCGGGTCAGCTCGATCGAAGCGGGATGCGGAGTCCCGTCGGGTCCCAGAGCAAGACCCTCGATCAGGTTGGGATGCATCAGCACGGGATCACCCCTCGCGTCGACGGAGCCGTGGGATGCTGACTCGAAGCCACGCCATAGGACGCGCGTCCGGCCTGCGCCGCCCGGAGAGGCCACGCGACGGGCCGTCGGCCGTCCCTCGTCACTCCAGCCAGTAGAGGATGCGGCCGCAGTTCTCGCACGTCAGGAGATGCTCCGGGGTCGCGGTGAGGGGCACCGCCGACGTCGGGAGCGACATGTAGCACCCCAGGCAGATCCGCTCCTCGACCGGAACGATGCCGTGATCGTGCTTCTTGGCGATGCGCTCGTAGAGCCGGAGATCGCGCTTGTCGATGGTCTCGGCGAGCTTCTCGCGGGCACCTTGCAGCTTCTCCAGCGCCTGCAGCCGAAACCCCATCTCTTCCTCGCTCTTCTTGACGGCGGGGTCCTGGGCTTCGCGAATCATGATGTCCAGATCCTGCAGGCGAAAGAGGCGTCCGAGACGCTCCGAGAGCGGGCTACTCGCCACGGATTTGCTCCTCCAAGAGTTCCCGGAGATCATCGAACTGTTCGACCTTCCGCAGCTTGTCCCGCACCCGCTTCTCCTTGACCAGCTCCGCGATCCGCCCGAGCAGCGGGAGGTACTCGTTTCGCTTGTCCTGGGGTGGGGCCACGATCAGGAAGAACAGATGCACCGGCTTCTCGTCCATGGCGTCGAACTCGACCCCGGCCTCCGACCGCGCGAAGAGCACGCGCAGGTCGGTGATGGCGAGGCTCCGTCCATGGGGAATGGCCACACCCTTGCCAATACCGGTCGAGCCGAGGGATTCCCGGCGTCGCAGCATGTCGAGAAGCAGCTCGGGGTCACGTACGCCTGCTCCCTGGGCCAACCGATCGGTCAGCTCACGGAGCGCCTCGTCCTTGGTCGTGGACTCGAGGTTCGGTACGAACAGATTGGGATCGAAATAGTGAAGAATACGCCAGCTCCCGGCCTGAGACCTACCCAGGTCCGTCCATCCGACGGGTTTGCGCACGGAGGATAACCAACCCACCCCGAACGGGCAACCGACTAAACCGTGATGAACGGAGTAAGCGTTCCTTATGCATAACGCGGCTCAAAGGGGGGCGACGCCGGTCTCGTCCGCCCAGCCGTGCAGCTCGTTGGAAAACCGGACCTCGCGGAAGCCCGGCGCGGTCCGTGCGGTTCGGAGCAGAGTCCCCCCGTGCAGCGTGAATTCGACCGTGGCCGACGGGTCGGGATTGCTCCGCACCGCAAGCTCGTCCGCGACGATCACGGCGTTGGGTCGCGTCCGGTACTGGATCGCCTGCACCGCCGTCCAGGACAGCGCACCCAGGAACAGCGCGGCCACCAGCACGGTGACCGCTTCCATCCGGCGGGGTGCGCGCAGCAGCAGACGGAGCGCGAGCCAAACCAGCAGGAGCCACCAGAACCCACTCGCGATCCACATCGAAACCGTGAGTGGGAAGCGCTCCTGGAGCTTCACCAGGAAGGAAAGGAAGCGGCTCTGGTCCGGCTCTTCGGTCCGGTCCTTGGTCGAACGCAGCGCGAGCTCGAGGTTCGCCTGGAGATCGGGATCGTGCGGGGCGAGCCGGCGTCCGCGTTCGAAGGCATAGACCGCCCAGCCGATCTTGCCGGACCGATAGTACGCGTCACCGAGATTGAGCAGGAGATCGGGCGAGACGTACCCCGCATCGAGCACGCGACGATACTGATCGATGGCTGTCCGGTAGTCCTGTCGCTCGAAGGCCGCGTTCGCGCCCTGAAACGTCTCCGTCGCCTGCCCGGCATCGAGCAGCGTGATCTCCGGCTCTCCCTGAACCCCTCCGGCCAACCCGGCCACGAGCAGCAGTGCCCCGAGCACGCGGGCGGGCTTGCTCCCGGCCGGAGCCGGAGCGGGCCGGGCCTGCTCGATGCCCGCAAGAGCGGACTCGGCATCCTGGATGACCGAGGCGAACGCCGCATGCGCGTCGCCGCCCGGTGCGAACCGGGCGTAGTCGCAGCGTTCGAGGACCGAGACCATCCGCCCGATCGACTCGGCACCCACACCACGGGCCTCCAGAGTGGCGCGCAGCTCGTCCCGTCGGCGTCCGGAGAGAGAGAATCCCAGGCGACTCTGCAGGTACTCCGAGAGCGCGGACTCCAGCCGCGCGTAACCCTCGTCGATCTCGATCGTGGCTGCCGCCGCGGCGAGCTCGCGCAGCGTCTTGCGTAGCTTGCCCGGGGCCTTCCTTCCCTGGATCTGCGACCAGTTCCGGAGCTGGTCGGCACGCCGGCGCCGCAGGAGCCAGGCCGCTCCAAGGAGCGCGAGCGGGACCGCCTGGACGATCCAGAACCGGGACGAAGCCCACAGCGCATCCGCGCCCGCCCTCTGCAGCTCCGTGGTGGTCCGGATGGTCCGCAGATCCCACCCGGTTCGCGTCACCTCTCCCGGAACGCCGCCACCAGCGGTCGCAGCCCCCGGGAGGACCTTGACGAAGAGCGAATCGCCGGTGAGCTGCTCGTACCGCCCGGTCGAGGGTCGGAACGTCGACACGTGAATGGGAGGCACCGCCAGCCGACCGGTGGTCTCCGGCACCAGGACGACGCTGAACTCCGAGGACCCTCCCATCAGATCGCCGTCCCGCGTCGGCTCGTAGGCCGGCGCCGAGGGCGCGAAGGCGCGGAACTGGGGCTCGAGGTCGGGGAGCGGCGGCATCCCCACCGACGGTACGTTGCCGGTTCCCTCGATATGCACGGTGAGCGTGATGGGTTCGCCCTGCGCAACCTCGTCGCGATCGAGCGACGTTCGCATCTTGAAGCGTCCGACCCCGCCGGTGAAATCGTCCGGCTCCGGTTTCGGGAGCGGACGGACGTGGACGGTGAGCGGCCGACTCCGCAGCGTGACCTCCCGATCGTCGAACATTCCGAAGATGCTGAACGGATCCCGGCGGCGCCGATTGGTCTCGCGGACCGTGCAGGTCACGACACCGGGCCCGATTTCGAGGTCCCCCGTCTGCG
>JAGQHR010000531.1 GCA_020431745.1 Candidatus Eiseniibacteriota bacterium | reverse complement strand
CGGCGTCGTGACCCTGGCGATTCCGCCCCTGCAGGACCGTCGTGAAGACATCCCGGAGCTGGTTCGAACCTACTTCGAGATTTTCCAGGTTCGCCTGGGTCGGCCCGTCCGGAGGATCTCGGACGAGGCGATGGAGGCGCTCGTCAACTATTCTTGGCCCGGAAACGTCCGCGAGCTGATCAACGTCATCGAACGGGCGGTGCTGCTCTGCGGGGGGAAGGAGGTCGGGCTCGCCGACCTTCCCGAGAACATCCGGGGGCGCCACGCCGCCGCTCTCGCGATTCCCGACACCGGGCTGGAGCTGTCTGACGCCTGGTTGCGCAAGCCGCTGCCGGAGGCCCGTCGGGAGATCGTGGACGCGTTCGAAAAAGAGTATCTCCGGTCGCTGCTGCAGGAGTATCGCGGTAGGGTGGGGATCACGGCCGAGAGGGCGGGGATCACCCCCCGCTCGCTCTTCGAGAAGATGCAGCGATTCGGGCTGCGCAAAGAGGCTTTCAAGTAGATCCGGATCTACGGGATCGATCGTCGGCGGCGCACCGCCGCTGTGGGAGGGATCGCCGCGAGTGGCTCTGGGCAAGGGTAGTCACGTCGGGAAGTACCAACTGATCTCGCGGTTGGGACGTGGAGCCTTCGCCGAGGTCTGGAAGGCGCTCGACCAGGTCGAGAACCGAAAGGTCGCGCTCAAGATCGCGAGCACCGCGGCGGTCAGCGAGTTCGGCCGGACCGCGCTCGAGCACGAGGCGCGGATGGCCTCCTCTCTCCAGCATCCGAACATTCTCAAGCTCTACAATGCCGGATGGGACAAGGACCGTTTCTTCCTCGCCTTCGAGCTTGCCTCCAAGAGCCTGCTCGATGCGAGCGGCGTCCGGCGATCCACCCGGGTCTCGAATCGCGCCATCCGACAGATCGCCGAGGCTCTGGCCTATGCCCATCGCAAGCGGGTCATCCATCGGGACGTCAAGCCGGAGAACATCCTCGTCTTCGATCACACTCGTTTCGCGATCGGTGACTTCGGCGCGTCGTGCCTCAGTCGGAACCCCGGACAGACCTACTCCGAGATCGGGACGCTGGGCTATCTCGCGCCCGAGCAGGCCTACGGCAAGCCGTGCTTCGCCTCCGATGTCTTTTCCCTCGGGATGATCTGGTACTGGCTGCTGGCCGGGAACCACCTGCGCTGGCCGTTCGATTGGCCCGAGGACGAGGCCAAGAAGATCAAGCGGCGACTGCATCCGGCATACGTGCCGATTCTCCGCCGGATGCTGCGCTTCCGCCCCGAGGATCGCTTCCGGACCGCGGGAGATCTGGTGGAGGCGATCGAACGGGCCCGGCGCCGGATCGAACGTGAGTCCCAGGAGAAGGCACAGCCGCGCCGCAGGCGGCGCAAGCGCCGGGTCATCTCGCCGCGCGAGGCCGAGGTGATGCTCTTCGGCCGTCTCTTCGGAAAGAGCCTCGGATTGGGGTTCATCTGCCACCGGTGCGACGGGCCCCTCTCCGAGGAGATGACCTACTGCCCCTGGTGTGGCACGGGAGACCTTTCCTTCCTCGACGTCACCCGGTATCCGCTCGTCTGCCCCTGGTGCGAACACGGGGTGATGGCCGAGTGGGAATACTGTCCCTGGTGCTACGCCGGGCGCTTCGAATCGAACGGGAAGAAGCCACGGTTCGACTCCAAGGCGGAGCGGATCTGTCCCACGGCCGGATGCGAGGGGCAGCTCCGACCGTTCATGAAGTACTGCCCGCAGTGCAAGACCAAGGTGAAGCGACGGTGGTCGACCGCTGCCTTGCCGCACGGTTGCGCCCGCTGCCGCTGGCCGATCAACCGCGACTATTGGCGCTACTGCCCCTGGTGCGGCCGCCGCGAGCCGAAGGCCGGCCACTTCGTCTGACGCGCCGCCGCTCCCGGATGGTCCGCTTCGGATTGTCCGCGTCGCGAATCGCTCCACCGCGCCGGAATCGCAGGCATGTGCCTTCAATCCCGGCGCGCCAGCGTGACCTCCTCGAACCGGGCGATCTCCTCGAACCCCAGCTTCCGATAGCAGGCGATCGCCGCGGCATTGTCGGCGTGTACGTTGAGGCCGATCGTCTTCACCCGCGTCGCGAGGTGCCGACAGAGCTCCGCGGTGACCCGGGCGCCAAAGCCCCGCCGACGAAAGGAGGGATGAGTGGCGATGTTTCCCAGTGCGGCGACGTGGTACGTCGGGGAGAAGACATGTACTCCGGCTACGCACACCAGGGGAGCGGCCGGCGCGGGAGAATCGTCATCTTCAGAATCGGAGCCGCCGGATGGCGGCGCATGGGAACTGCCGGACGAAGGCGTGTGGGAGCCGCCGGATGACGGCGTATGGGAACTGCCGGACGACGGTGTGTCGCGAATCGTCCCGGGATCTCGAATGCCGAAATAGCAACCGGTCTCCAGCATCGAGGGGTCGAACCAGTTTTTCGGATAGGCCGCCGCATAGAACGACTCGACCGCGGAACGGTCGGACGGCGCCAGGCGGTCGACGCGCGGCTGTCGCGCGGTGGCCGGCTCGCGCGCCGCGATCGATGCGCTCTCGATCGCCCGGGCGTCGACGAGCGCCATCTTGATCGCGGGGACGCGATCCCGGACGCGGAAGCGCGACCCCAAGCTCTCGGCTCCCCCGGGACTGAGGTGGGCGTAGAAAACGTCGGGCAGGTGATCGTCGAGGCCGGCCAACAGATTCGGGAGCGGCGAGGGCTCACGACGATCGAGGGCGACGAGCGTCACGCTGTCAGGGTTGCGATAGAGGAGGCAGACTGCGCTCGGAACGCCGTCGGCACTCCGGGAGACGAACCAGCGCGTCCGCGGCCAGAAGAACGGATCGAGGTCCCCCAGCTCGTAGATGTGCAGCTCCGGGTCCTGTTCCAACAGGCGCCGGATCAGTGCGCGATCCTTCGTCTCTTCGACCCGCATCACCCCTGCACCTCCGATCCATCGCCCTCGAACGGATCGTTTGCATCCTAATCGAGTCTGCTTCCGTACGGCACCTTGGTCGGTCGGGACGGGACTTCGTCTCGCCCTTGCTTTGCTCGCCGGACAGCAACTCGTCGGGGGGACGCATGCTCTCGATCCGCAATCTCGTGAAGATCTATCCCGGTCCAGTCATCGCCTTGCGCGGCATCGATTTGGACGTCCCGAAAGGCATGTTCGGACTCCTCGGACCGAACGGGGCCGGCAAATCGACTCTCATGAAAGTGATCGCCGGCCTCCTGGAGCCCAGCTCGGGAGAGGTGACGCTCGACGGCGTCGACGTCCTGCAGGACTGGGCGCGGGTCCATCGACAGCTCGGCTATCTTCCTCAGGACTTCGGGTTCTATCCCAACCTCAGCGGGCAGGACATGCTCGCGTACCTGCTCGACCTCAAGGGGGTGCAAGCTCCCGGCGGACGCAAGGCTCTCATCGCGGATCTGCTCGAGCGGGTGAACCTCTCCTTCGCCGCCAAACGCAAGGTCAAGGCGTACTCGGGCGGAATGCGCCAACGGCTGGGGATC
>JAGQHR010000530.1 GCA_020431745.1 Candidatus Eiseniibacteriota bacterium | reverse complement strand
GTAGGTGCGGGCGGCTTCGGGGCCCCTGTGCCGGTCGAAGACGATCCGGCGCCGTCAGGGAAGGCGGCTCCCCAGGGGCATTGATCCGACCGGGAGGTCACGTGTACGTCGAGAAGCTGCAGCTTCATGGATTCAAGTCGTTCATGGGACGGACGGAGATTCCGTTCTCGCGCGGCATCACCGCGATCGTCGGACCGAACGGGTGCGGGAAGAGCAACGTGTCCGACGCGTTCCGGTGGGTGATCGGCGAATCCAACATCCGGAACCTGCGCGGCGAGAGGATCCAGGATGTCATCTTCAAAGGCACGCGCACCGCGAAGCCGTTGGGGATGGCCGAGGTCACCCTCGCGATGCAGAACGACGACGGAACGCTGCCGGTGGAGTACGCCCACGTCGGGATCGCGCGACGGATCTTCCGCTCGGGTGACAGCGAGTTCGCGATCAACAAGGTGCCCTGCCGCCTCAAGGACATCCGCGATCTCTTCTCCGGGACCGGTTTGGGGAGCCACGGCTATGCGGTGATCGAGCGTCTGATGATCGACGAGGTCCTCTCCGATCGCGCCGACGCGCGGCGGTTCCTCTTCGAGGAGGCGGCCGGAGTCGTCAAGTACAAGCAACGCCGGGCCGAGGCCCGGCGCAAGCTCGAAGGAGTCGAAGGGGACCTCGTGCGGATCGAAGACATGATCCGCGAGATCGAGCGCGAGGTCCGGAGCCTGGCCCGGCAGGCGGGGAAGGTGCGTCGTTGGAAGCGTCTGAAGGACGAGCTCGGCCGCTTGGAAGTGCGAGAAGCGTTGGACGAGTGGATCCGACTTCGGGAACGATCCGCCTCCTCCGAAATCATCCATCGGGAGAGCACGGCCAAACGGCAGGCCCTCGCCTCGCAAGTGTCGGCGCTCGACGGACGCCGGGAGGTGGAGCGTCAGCGTCTGAGCGAGACCGCAGATGACGTGGATCGCACCCAGAGACGTGTGCAGAGCGCGGCGCATGCCGTCAGCGAGTCCCTCCGGGAGATCAGTGTCCTCACCACCCGCAACGAGAGCTGGGTCCGGCAGGCAGAAGAGCTGGAAGGCCGACTCCAGCGCGACGAAGCGAAGCGTGTGGACGCCGAGCGTGAGATCGCACGGCTCGAACCGATGCTGGAGGAGCGCGAGGAGAAGCTGGCCGCCGTGCGCGCGCGCTTCGAAACCGCACGGAAGACGAGGGAAGCCGCCGAAGCCGCGTTGCGGGAAGCCCGGCAGCACCTGCACGACGTGCAGCAGACCTCGCTCGATCTGCGCTCCACGCACCGGGAGACTCGCAAGGATCTGGAGTCGCAGGAGGCCCGCAAGGGGCACGCGGGTGCGCGCCTGCAGGTCCTGGCAGGGCATCTCGCGACCTTCGCGGAGCGGGAGGATCGCTGCGCGAACGATCTTGCCGAGCTGGACACGCGACTGAACGAGATCGGCGAGCGGATTCGCGCCGGGCTCGCGAGCCGGGCCGAGCGCGGCAACCGCCGTGACGAGGTGCAGCAGCGCCGCGAGCAGCTCGCGGAGCGGCGGGGCGAGCTGGGTCCGAATCAGGCTCGCATCGAGAGCCGCCTGGCCCTGCTCGAGGAGCAGCGGGAGCGGCACGAGGGATTCGACGCCGCGGTGCGGTGGATCCTGGAACATCGCGACGAGCTGCCGGGAGTGGTCGGCGTCGTCGGTGAGACCGTGCGCCTCGTGCGGGAGCAGTCCGATCTCGGGCAGGCGGTGCTCGGACCGACCGTCTCCTGGGTGCTCGTCGAGGACGAGGCGGCCGCCGTCTCCGTCATCGGTCGGCTGCGCGAAGAGCATCTGGGCGGGGTCACGTTCTTCCCCCTGGCCGAGGCCGGAACCTCTCCGGGTCACGGGGACCCGGGGATCGTCGCGCTCTTCGACACCGACCCGGTCGCACTGCCGTTCCTGGGTTTCCTGGCGGCGGGCTCGCGTCGGCTGGCATCCGACCAATCCGAGGGGCGAGCCTCCGGGCGGCGTCACGCGACGGAGGACGGCATCCTCTACGGCGTCGACGGCACCGTCTATCTCGCCGGCGGGCGGACGGGCGACTCCGAGGTCCTGAGCCGCGAGCAGGAGATTCCCGAGCTGAAGGCGGATCTGGAGCGGGTCACGACGGAGCTCGCGGAGCTCGAGGAAGAGGACGCGCGCTGCCGTATCGAAGAGAAGGATCTCACCGCGCAGCTCTCGCGAATCGAGGAAGAGGTGGACGCGGAAGAGCGTGCGAAGGCGCAGGCCTCCGAGCAGCGCAGCGGTCTGCGCGCGGAGCACCAAATGTTGAGCGAGGAACGCCTCCGTCTGACCGAGGAGCACGCGAGCCTCGAACAGGAGATTGCGCTCGTCGTCGAGACCCTCCATCAGCTCCAAGGGACGCTCGACGAGACCGGACAGCTCTCGCACCGGGCGGAAGAAGACTTCGACGCGGCCCGTGTCCGCGCCGAGGAGTCCGAGCAGGTCCGCGATCAACGCGTGCGGGAAGCCGCGCAGTGCGAGATGGATCACGTGCGTCATGAGAGCGAGGTGTCGGAGCTCCGCTCGTCCCTCCAACGATTGCACAAGGACATGGAAGACGGTGCCGCGGCGATCACGGCCATTCGTGAACGCCTCGCCACGGGCGCCGAGGAGAGCGAAGAGGGCGCGCACCGGATCGAAGAGCTGCAAGGCGGGCTCGCGTCGCTCCAGTCCGAGCGCGATGCCGCGGACGCCGAGCTCGATCGGCTCCGGGAGGTGCTCGCGCAGGCGCAGTCCGCGATCGGAAAGATCGAAAGCGAGCTCAAGGAGCGCCGTCAGATCCTGGAGGAAGTGACCCAGTCGCTGCATCACGAAGACGTGGAGCGGGTGCGTGCGGTCTCGGAGGCGGAGCAGATCCGCAAGCGGGTCCAGGAGGAGTACGGAGTCGACCTGGAGGCCTGGGATCCCGAAACCGGGCGGTTCCCTGCCCCCGAGGGGGAGGAAAGCGAGCAGGCCGCAGAGGAGACTGCCGCCGCCGCGCCCGAGGCGACCGCGCCGGCCACCCCGCCGGCTGCGGAACGACACCCCGACGAGCTGCCGCCGGAAACCGCGCCGGACGACGACGACGAGGAGAATTGGGAGGCCCATCTGCAGCGCAAGCGCAGCACGGTCCTCCAGCTCACGGAAGAAGACGCCGGGCTCTCGCCCGAGGAGCGCCGCGAGCGGATCCGCGAGCTACGCGCCCGGATGGAGGCGATGGGGAGCCTCAACTACCTTGCGGAAGCGGAGTACGACACGCAGAAGGAACGGCTCGAGTTCCACCAGAAACAGGCCGAGGACCTGCGCACGGCGCGCACCGACCTGCTGGAAGCGATCCGCAAGATCAACGAGACCGCGGGGGAGATGTTCCAGGCTACCTTCGATCTCGTGCAGCAGAAGTTCCAGGAGGTCTTCGCCAAGCTGTTCCCGGGAGGGGAAGCGACGCTCCGCCTGGCCGGCCCCGATTCCCTGGAGGACGACGTCGAGATCTCGGCCCGTCCGCGCGGCAA
>JAGQHR010000529.1 GCA_020431745.1 Candidatus Eiseniibacteriota bacterium | reverse complement strand
AGGCGCGGCGAAACGCAGGACGAGACGCTCCCGTGCGCTGCCTGGAACGCCGATCCGACCGGCTCGTCGAGGCGCGGGTCGGACGGCGTCCAGCCTAACGAATCGCCGCCGCATCACCGCACGGAGAAAGGCGGCGGAAAACAATTTCGGACGGGTGCCCGTCTGGAACTGATGGGGAGGGAACCCCACGGAACCGCGTCCATGGCCACCGTCTGCTGGTTCGTACTCATTCCGTGCGAGCGCGAAGCGCGAGCTCGAGCGGCATTCAACGTCCCCGTTCCCTGTATCACTCCCAGGTGCCCCTCGGGCCGCATTGGCCGTACCGTGGGGCGGATAGGCAACCGGGCGGGAGCACCTACCGTTCCCCGCGCGCTGAAGCACCTGGGACGGACCTGTGCCCCGCCCGGAAGTTCGCGGCCAGAGTCCCAGTAAGAAGTCCGCGCTGCCAGAGTTTTCTCGGCAAGCACCAATACAGGGCCCGGATGCGCGTCGCGAGCGCCTGGAACGCACAGGAGGGCTCACGATGGATCGAGCAGGTGGACTGGTGGTTGGCATCGACTGGGGCACCGAGACGCACAGCGTGTGCGTGCTGGGGGCGGAGGGAGAATCGGTCCTCGAGGTCACGGTGAAGAACGAGGCGAAGGGGATCGCCTCGCTGCAGGAGCGACTTCGAGAGCTCGAGGCGCGACACGGAGCTTCTGTGCGGATCGGTATCGAGTCTCCCTCGGTGGCGGTCGCCCGAGTGCTCGTGAAGGAGGGCTTCCACGTCTTCTCCATCAACCCGAAGCAGAGTGACCGTTTCCGCGATCGCCACTCTGCAGCAGGGGCCAAGGACGACCGGCGGGATGCCTGGGTCATCGCGCAGGGTCTGCGGACGGATCCGGGCTGCTATCGTGCCGTCCGACCACCGTCGCCATTCGTCGTGCGACTTCAGCAGGTGACTTCGTCGCGCAAAGAAGTCGTTGACGACCTTGTCTGCGTGGCGTCGAGACTGCGGAATGTGATGTTGGACTTCGTGCCCGATTTCGTCCACGTTGCGAACGATTTCCAGCGGGACTGGGTCCTCTCCATCTGCGAACGCATCGTGAAGAAGGGAGCCACTCGAGTCACTGGGGCGGCGATCGGCAAGATCTTGAAAAAGGGTCGAGTGAAGAAGCCCTTCGACGAAGTCTTCGCGGCGATCAAGGCCGACATCGGACTGAGCTCGAACGATCTCGAGGCGTACAGGGAGCGCTGTGGTCACCTGGTGGCCCGAATTCGACTCTTGAAGCGGCAAGAGCGTGAGTGCGACAAGGCCCTCGACAAGCTGCTCCACGAGGCTCCGGAAGGTAGTGATGAACGTCGGCAGATCGACACGCTCCTGTCGTTTCCTGGCACAGGACCGGTCGTCGCGGCAACCCTCATGTCGAGGGCGCCGTGGGCGATCGCCGAGGGCTGCTACGAGGCGCTTCGCCAACTCTCTGGTGTGGCACCCGTGACGCTCGCCAGCGGCAAGAAGAAGAGGGTGGTCCAGCGTCGATCGTGCGATGAAGAGCTTCGCAACGCGCTGTTTCTTTGTGCCAAGGCCGCCGTTCGAAGCAACGTGGTATTCAAGAACTACGCGAAGAAGCTCGCGGCTGAAGGCAAGCCGTTCGGTCAGCGAATGCGAGTGATCGGCGACAAGTTGCTGGCAGCCCAATGTGCGGCGCTTCGTGCTGGAAGGCTCTTCGATGAGACGCGGCTGAACGGATTGACCAGATCGATCGCCGCGGCCGCTGGAGGCACCGTGGTCATGGGTGGCGTCGCCTCGACGGCACAGGGCGCAGTGGCCAATGCCGAAGCGGCCACCTCGTCCACAGACACCACCATGACCGACGCCGCCGCGTCCGCGGAGAGCGCCGTCGCCAACGCAGAGGCGATCACCGTGCCCGTGGTCGGCACAGTCGCGGCGTATGCTGGGGCAGACGCCGTCGGGCCTTCGGAGGTTCCCGCGGAAGACGCGGTCGGTGCCGATCCAGAGGTCGCCGCGCCTGTTCTGACGGCACCTCGGCGGGTTCACCCGGAGGACGTGAAGAGGATTCGCAACGAGGTTCCCGTGCAAGAGGTGCTCGGAGAGCTGCGGCCGCACACTCCGCCCATCGGAGCGCGCCTCGCGTGTCCAGCGTGCGGCGCGTATCACGCGAAGGTGAAACGCGAGACAAACCTTCTTCGGTGCTTCGGCTGCAAGCAGAACTGGAATCCGATCGACCTCCTGGTCACCTATGGAGGCCTTTCGTTTCCAGCCGCGGTCGAGCGCTTGCGCCGCCGGTTGGCCGGGGCCGCGTACACAGTTGTGGGGACCCCGCCCTCGACCCCGCCGGGCACCGCTGGCGGTGCCCGTAGCGCGCCAGAGCGCGTTCCGTAGACCTTCTGTGGATCCAAAGCGGAGCACCGCTCGCGCGGTGCTCCAGCCGCGCCACCGTGCACGTGAACCGGCCGAGGAGATCGAGCCGGGGACCGCTTGCGGTACCCGCCGTGCGCCGGCGGCGGCGCCGGTTCCTCGCCGTCGGGAGACCCGGAGTCCCGGCGGAGATCGCTCACGGTACGTTGCGCACGCGGCGCGCCGCAGAGCGCGCTTCAGCGACCGGGTCCTCGATCCAGGACGAAGCACGGCCTACGGTGCTGGCGCGTAGCAGCGCTCGCTGCGAAGGTCGCGTCGGGAACCCTCACGGCCTCCGTCGCGCGCCGCAGGGCGGGTGTCGGAGACCGAGTCACTTCACTGCGAAGACCCCGCTGAAAGCCCGCGCTGGATCCGGTTGCGATGGCAGGCTTGGGCCGCCCGAAGATCTCGGAAATCTCGCTTGCGAGTTTGTAAGAAGTCCGTCCCCGTCCCCGTCCCGACCTCGGTCTTCGTCGAGTGAATCAGCAACGCATGAGTCCGCACGCGAGGATCGGGTTCGGGTTCGGAAACGACAGGAAAGCAACGACGCGACCTGGACGTCCCGCGGCAGATCGTCACGAGAGCCCCCTCACTTGTCGTGCCGCGCCGCGACACGTCTCCGCTGGGTCCGGTCTCCGTCCGCGACTCCCGCCTCGTCGAGCGAGATCGTAACACTCTCCTCCAGCTCCCACATCGCGCCCGTCATCGGATCGATCAGCACGAACCCCGCGAGCCCTCCCACCTGGCTCAGAACGAACACGGCGAAGTTGCCCCAGTACCACTCGTCGAAGTTCGCGACGAGCTCCACCTCTCGCGGCGCGAAGCCCTGGCGTTCGGCGTTCTCCTCCGTGCCGACGACGATGCGATACCGCGCCCTCCCGAAGTAGCCGGCCCCGGCGTCGAGCTCGACGGTCAACGGGCTCGGACCGCTCTCGACGAACTCTCCGTCCGCCTTCCGCACCGTGACCGTCGCGCCCGCGGGCGTCGTCTGGATCGTCACCGGGTACTTCGACCGGCTCACGATGCTGGCGCAGCCGACGACGGACAGCCCCACCATCACCGCCACCACGTGAGACCAGGCGTTCATGTCGCTTGGCAGTCCTCCGCGCTCCTCTACA
>JAGQHR010000528.1 GCA_020431745.1 Candidatus Eiseniibacteriota bacterium | reverse complement strand
TCCCTCTACTCCTACGGCGGAACCCTCGTCGCGGGAGGAGCATTCACGACCGCCGGCGGCGCCAACACACCGCACGTGGCGCGATGGAACGGGAGCTCATGGAGCGCGATGGGATACGGATTCGACGGGTGGGTCCAACACTTCTGTACGTACTCGGGGAGTCTGGTTGCGCTCGGGTCCTTCGAGAACTCCGGCGGGACGTCCACGCCCTTCATGGCGCGCTGGACCGGTTCGGCCTGGGCTGCCTACAGCGGAGGGCCGGATGACAATTGCTACGGTGGCGTGGAGTGGTTGGGCAATCTGTACATCGGCGGTCGATTCACGCAGGTGGGGACCGGCACGGCCTCCTACATCACCCGTTTCGACGGCAGCACCTTCGAGCACTGTGGCCAGCCGCCCGCAGCGGGCATTCGCGGAACCGCGGTCGTCTTCGCCGAATTCCAGGGCGAGCTCGTCGCCGCCGGAACGGTGAATCTCGGCGGTGACCTGCCTTTGCACAACATCGGAATCTGGGACGGTGCGGCCTGGCGATCTCCGGGCACCGGAACCGACTTCGACATCAAGGACATGCTGGTCTACCAGAACGATCTGGTCATCGCAGGGAGCTTCTCCACGGTGGACGGGAATCCGATCGATGATCTCGCGAAGTGGAACGGCAGCTCCTGGAGCTCCTTCGGCACCGGCACCGACGGTTGGGTCGCCGCGCTCGCGATTTACAATGGGGATCTCTACGCGGGGGGGAACTTCACGACCATCGACGGGGTCGCCGCGAACAACATCGCACGCTTCGACGGGAACGCCTGGCACGCGGTCGGAACCGGCACGAACGGCCGATTCTTCGACCTCGTAGTCCACGACGGCATCCTCTACGGAGCAGGACTCTTCACGCAGGCGGGCGGAACGGCGGCGAATCACATTGCCTCCTGGAACGGAACCTCCTGGGCACAGGTCGGAGGCGGGACGAGCGGCACCGTCTCGGTCATGACTTCCCATCCTGATGGATTGGTGATCGGCGGATTCATCACGCAAGTCGGCTCGACCCCGGTCAGTCATGTCTGTCTCTGGAACGGCACGAGCTGGGACGCTCTCGGCGGCGGCGTCGGCTCGTCCGTCAAGGCGCTGTCGGTCCTGAACGGGAAGCTTCTCGTCGGCGGCCAGTTCGCCTCGGCCGGTGGCGGCGTTCCGACGCGCAGCCTTGCCGAGTGGAATGGCAGTTCCTGGTCGGAGTTCGAAGATGGGGTCAGCGGAGGCCAGCCGACGGAGGTTGTCGACGCTCTCTATCGCGATTCGTTCGGGGGACTTTGGGTTTCGGGCAGCTTCTACAACGTAGGCCCGATCGCCTCGCTGCGCATCGCCCATTGGTCCGATCCGGCCACGGACGTTCCGCCGATCGCACCGCCGGACCGGGTCGCGCTGCGCTTGGTTTCGGCCAACCCGTCCTCGGGTCCGGTTGCTGCCCAGCTCGCGCTACCCCGCGATGCACGCGTGCGCGCGGATGTCCTCGATGCGCAAGGACGGCGCGTCGCCGCGCTCTTCGATCGTCAGCTGCCGTCCGGGGTTCACATCGTGGACTGGGATGGACGAACCTCCGCAGGAGACGCGCCATCCGGCATCTACTTCCTGCGCATCGTCACCGATCGGGAAGCGCGCGGAATCCGCATCGTCCGCGTACAATGATATGGAACGACCCGGTCAACCGTTCACCGTCGCTCCAGGAGGATCTTTTGCGGAAGCGGCGGTGGCGGTCGGCTGAGGGGACGAGCAGCGCGCTGCAACGGGCGGAGAACCCAGCCTTTTCGCGGGTTGCCCCCGCAGCGCGGACGTGACAGGCTCGGAAGCCGAGGGTCACGTGGACAAACCGAGATGGAGTCGTGGACGAAGCCTGTTGCCGGCCGGCCTGGTCGCCCTGGCCGCTCTCGCCGCCGGGTGGCTGGGACCCAGTGCCTGTCAGGGTGACGATGCCGAGATGTTGTCTCTGAACGTTGCAGGAACGCAGGTATACCTTCATCACTTCGCCCCGGAAGCGTCGGGCACGAAGGCGGCGCTGCTGTTGATTCCCGGATGGCCGGCGGTGGGGGAGGATGTGCTCGGGCTGGGTACCGGGCTGTCCGGCCGCGGGATTCATGTCTTCGTCCTCCATCCGCGCGGGCACGATCCCAGCGGCGGAAACGCGACGTTTGCGAACGCGCTGGAGGACGTCGCGGTTGCGTGGGACTGGTTGCGATCCGCTTCCACAACGGACACCTATGGATTGGACGCCGAAGTTTGCGTGCTCGCCGGGTATAGCTGGGGGGGTGGCATTGCCTTGGCCGCGACGGCGCAGCTTCCCTCGGTTCGGCGTGTCATCAGCATCGCGGGAAGCGACCATGGAGTATTCATCCGACGCGTGGATGCGGATCCGAAGTACCGAGAGGTCTATCGGGAGGCTCTGAAATCGACCCAGGCGCCCTCGGGTCCGGTCCGGTTCGACGTGGATGCAGACTTCGAGGAGCTGCGGCACACGGAGCAGGTCCACGACCTTGTGACGATCGCCCCCCGTCTTGCGGATCGTGACCTTCTGATCATCGCCGGTTGGGACGATACCCAGGTCGAGTTGGAGTATCAGGTTCTGCCGTTCTATCGCGCACTGCGTGCGAGCGGCGCCGAGGGCGTTCGCGTGCTCTCGTTCCAGGATGGGCACGGCTTCAGCACGGTGAGGGAGCAACTCGCCCAGGGAATCCGTGACTGGATGATTCTCCCCTGACCAACCGGCCCGGCGATTTCAGTCGCGAAGCATCCGCAGGGTTTGGCGGATCGCCCCCAAGTGCGCTGCCGTGTGCATGGCCACGGCCAATGGGGTGTCGAACTGCAGGGGATCGCTCCAGGCCGTTTCTTCCGGCAGACGATTGCGGAGGTCCGTGTACCGTGCGCGCACGTCCGCTCGCAGCGCATCCCATTCCGCTCCGGTGACGTTCGGGGACTCGTGCCAGATCGCCCGCCAGTCGATTTGCCCCAGCTCCTCGCCGGCCAGGTACCGGCGCATGACATCCAGATAGAACGCGACGTGTTTGACGTGCTGGGCCACGCTGGCGCAGCTCGACGACGCCAGGCGTGAGGCTTCCTCCGCGGAGGTCTGATCCAAGGTCGCGAACAGCGAGGTGCCGCGGTCGAGGAAGATCCCGTGATGGTTGTCGAAGGTCTCCTCGAGCACCTGAATGAGTGACTGGGTGGCGTACCGCGGAATCGTCTCGCCCATCGGGATCTCCCTTGTGGCCTGTTTGCTCGATCGCGCGTGCAATCGCGCGGTTGTGCACGGGCGGCGACCGCTGCTTCTCGCGCCGGCAGCCATCCGGCGATCGGTACGGTATCAGCGGATGAGGCGGGGGTCGAGCCAGTCGACGAGTGCCGGTTGGCGATTCCGGCCGGAGGTCGGACCTGCCGGAGAACCCGCGTTCGCCGCAGAAGGGGGATCCGGGCTGGCAGGTTGGGCCAGCAGGATCAGCTCGGTGACTCCATGGAGATCCACGTCGCACGCAACG
>JAGQHR010000052.1 GCA_020431745.1 Candidatus Eiseniibacteriota bacterium | reverse complement strand
ACACCGGAACCGGTCTCGTCCACATCGCTCCGGCCTTCGGAGAAGACGACTTCCTCCTCGGCAAATCCGCGGGAATCGATCCGCTCGACCACCTCGATGACGAAGGCGTAGTCACGAACGCGGCGCCGCTTTTCCAGGGCCTCTGGTTCAAGGACTCGGACAAGGAAGTGCTGCGGTATCTGAAGGAGCACCATCTCCTCTTCAAGCAGGAGACGCTCCTCCACAGCTATCCCTTCTGCTACCGGTCGGACACCCCGCTCATGTATCGAGCGATCCCGACCTGGTTCGTGAAGGTCACCGCGCTCAAAGACGAGCTGATCGCGAACAACCAGCAGATCCGTTGGGTCCCCGACCATCTCAAAGACGGGCGCTTCGGGAAGTGGCTGGAGAACGCGCGCGACTGGCCCATCTCGCGCAACCGGTATTGGGGGAATCCGATCCCGATCTGGCGTGACGATGAGACCGGAGAGATGCTGTGCGTCGGCAGCCGCGCCGAGCTGGAGGAGCTTGCCGGCGAGAAGGTGACCGACCTCCACAAGCACTTCATCGACAAGCTCGTGATCCCCTCACCCAAGACGGGGCGACCGCTGCGACGCATCCCGGAGGTGCTCGACTGCTGGTTCGAGTCGGGGTCGATGCCGTACGCCCAGCAGCACTATCCGTTCTCGATGAACGACGAGGAGTTCGATCGGATCTTCCCGGCGGACTTCATCGCCGAGGGATTGGACCAGACGCGCGGCTGGTTCTACACCCTGCTCGTGCTTTCGACCGCACTGGGCAAGGGGCCGGCCTTCCGCAACGTCGTCGTCAACGGAATCGTCCTCGCCGAGGACGGGCGCAAGATGTCCAAGCGGCTCAAGAACTACCCCAGCCCGGAGGAGATCTTCGAGTCGCACGGCGCCGACACCTTGCGGATCTACCTGCTGCAGAGCGGGGCGGTCCGCGGAGAAGAGCTGAAGTTCAGTGCCGACGGCATGAAGGAGATGACCCGCAAGGTGCTCCTCCCCTTCTGGAACGCCTACTGTTTCCTCGCGACCTATGCCTCCGTCGACGGCTGGGATCCGCGACTGGATTACGCCGAGCAGCGCGATCACGTCCTCGATCGTTGGATCTCGATCAAGCTGGACTCGCTGAAGGCGAACATCCACCGCGAAATGGAAGCGTACGAGCTGGCGCGCACCGTTCCTCCGCTCCTCTCGTTCCTGGACGACCTGACCAACTGGTACATCCGGCGTTCCCGCCGGCGTTTCTGGAAATCCGAAAACGACACCGACAAGGTGCAGGCGTATTCGACGCTCTACGCGGTGCTGGCCGAGTTCACCAAGCTGGCGGCGCCGTTCACCCCGTTCCTGACCGAGGCGATCTACCAGAAGCTGCGGTTGGGGCATGCTCTCGCCGACTGCGATTCGGTCCACCTCGACGTCTACCCGGAGCCGCGGCCCCAGACCGAGGCGGAAAAGACGCTCGAGATGGAGATGGACCTGACGCGCCGAGTCGTCGACCTCGGCCGCGAGCTGCGCGAGCGTCTCAAGGCGAAGAATCGGCAGCCGCTCGCCACCTTGTACGTCGGGACGGTCCATCCGGAGGACGAGCAGCGCCTGCAGCACTTCCTGGACATCGTGCGCGACGAGCTGAACGTGAAGGCGGTCGAGTTCCTGCCCTTCCACGACATGGCGGCCTGGGTCGTGAAGCCCAACTTCAAGCTCCTGGGCAAGACCTTGGGCGCTCGGATGAAGGAATTCCAGCAGGCGGCGGCAGACCTCCCGGAGGACGTCGTCTTCGCGCTCATCGAGGGCAAGCAGATCGAGGTGCTGGGCGATCGCTACGGCGCCGAGGCGTTCCAGATCGAGCTCAAGGCGCGCGAGAGCTTCCACCACGCCTGCCACAGCGCGGGAACGCTGGTGGTGGCGCTCGACACCGAGCTCACGCCGGAGCTGCGCAACGAGGGACTCTCCCGCGAGCTGATCAACCGGGTGCAGCGGCTGCGTAAGGACAGCGGGCTCGAGGTCGAGGACCGGATCGAGCTGCACGTGGATGCGCCGACCGACCTCACCGCGGCCTTCTCGTCCTGGAGCGAGCTGATCGAACAGGAAACCCTGTCCAAGCTGGCTCTGCAGTCTCCTCCGCCGGATTTGCGAAGCTCTCAGGAGGAGATCGAGGGACAGAAGCTGACGGTGGCGCTGGCGCGGATCGGCTGAGCGCTCGCGAGTAGGCACGGGAGCACGGGATGTCGGAGGAGACGAGCAGCACGGACAAGCCGGTCGTGATCTTCCGGCACGACCTGTTCCTCGAGCACGTCGCCGGCCCGGGCCATCCGGAGAATCCAGGACGCCTCCAGGCGATCTACGCGCATCTCGATGCCCATCCGCTCTCGGGCACGGCAACGTGCACCCCGCGCGAGGCGACTGTCCGGGAGCTGGAACGCGTGCACGGCGGTCGCTATGTGCAGACTGTCGCGGCCACGGCCGGCCAGGCACGCGTGGCGCTCGATCCCGATACCTCCACCAGTCCCAAATCGTACGAAGCCGCTCTCGCCGCGGCGGGCGCGGCGATCGAAGCGACGGAGCGGGTCGTTCAGGGCGACGCCCGCGGCGCCTTCGCGCTGGTTCGACCTCCCGGCCACCATGCCGAGCCGAGTGCAGCGATGGGTTTCTGTCTCTTCAACAACGTCGCTGTGGCCGCCGCCCATGCCGTCTCCGAGCTGGGATGTCGACGGGTCCTGGTGCTCGACCCCGACGTTCATCACGGCAACGGGACGCAGCGCGCCTTCTACGAAAGAAACGACGTCCTCTACGTCTCCAGCCACGCCTACCCTTTCTATCCCGGAAGCGGATGGTTCGACGAGGTAGGCATCGGCGTAGGCGCGGGACATACCGTGAATCTCCCGATGCCGCCGGGCATGGGTGATACCGACTTTCTGCACGTCTACGAGCGAATCGTGGAACCGATCGTCGACGAGTACCGGCCGGACCTCATTCTCGTTTCGGCCGGCTATGACACGTGGCAGTACGACCCGATCGGACCGATGCGCATGTCGACCGAAGGATTCCGACATCTTTTCGGTCTCTTCACGCGCTGGTCGGATCGACACTGTCCCGGGAGGATCGTGCTCTCCCTGGAGGGGGGATACGATCCGGCCGGCCTGATCGTGGGAGTGCGGACCTCACTGGAAGCCATGCTGGGTGTCTCCTCCACGGGTCCGGAATCCGATCTCGGAGTGCTCGGACTCGCGGACTCCGTCTCCCCCTACGGCAGTTCCGAAACTCCTGCCGTCTCCCCGAGCGCGCGTGCGGTGGCGGAAAACGCCCGGCTCGCTCTGGCGCCGTTCTGGTCCGGCCTGCGGACGGCCACGGCCGAGGGCACGTCGGCCTGATCGGCTCGCCACGGGCGGGTTCTCCGCCCCCGGGGTTGCGGAACCGAGAATTGCCATGCACACGGGATCGGCGGCGGGAGCAAGCCCATTCGTGGTGCCCGGGCACCGCGTCGGAACGAGGGTCTGAGACCGCATCCGTCCTCGTGTTACTCTCGTGGGAGTGCGATCCCCGAAAGCCACATCTCCCACGCCCCCACGCTGCAAGGCTCCCCGAAGCTCTGGGGACGCCAGATTCGGTGCGCGTCGGCATTTCGAATCGGAGAGCGTGCAGGTGGGAACCCTCTGGAACGGCCCGGAGAGCCCCGGATGGGCCGGAACCTACGACACCGGTCCCGGCATCAGCCTCGGATTCCCCCGCAAAGCCATGGGATATCAGCTGGAGTCCCACGGATGGGTGACCGGTTCGGCGAACTCGGTCTTCCTCAACAATCCCTACGGGCGCTATCAGCGTCGTCGGGTGGATCCCTCCGGCGAGATCACCGATTGGATTCGGTTCGCCCTCGATCCGGCGATCGAGGTCCTGCGCGCCCTGGAGCCTGGGTCCGAGGACCGGGGCGACGCGGCGATGCGCCGGCCGCTCGGACCGCGAACGAGCGGCGTCTTCCAGGTGCAACGCCTGCTCCACGAGCACACCTCCGCCGCATCGGATCCGGATCCGTTGTTCGTCGAAGAGGCCGGGCTCTGGATCCTGGAACAGACGTACATGGCCGCGCTCGATCTCGACGGTCCACCGCGCAACGACCCGACGGCTTCCGCGCACCGGGGTATCGCCGACGCCGCAGCCACCTTTCTTTCGCGCAACTTCCGTCGCCCGCTCCGCGCCGCGACGCTCGCGCGTGCCGTCCACGCCTCGCGCCCCACGCTGTTCCGGGCGTTCCAGCGCCATAATGGGATGACGGTCCATCGGTACCTCACGTCCTTGCGACTGCGTGAAGCCTACCTGCGGCTCGAGCGAGACTCCGTCCCGCTCGCCGACCTGGCGTGCGAGCTCGGCTTCTCCAGTCATTCCCACCTGAGCGCGGTCTTCCGAAAGGAGTTCGGCGTCCATCCTTCCCGCGTCGCGGACGAGCATGCGCGCCTCACGCGGCGGCAGGAGATCGAAGCAACCCTAAGGGCGCGGCATCTCCCGATCCCGTCCTGACGCAGCCCACCGTTCACTCCCGTACGCCCCCCCGGATTGAGACGATTCTGACAGCGGCCGTCCGCCCTGCCCGCGGATACTCGGAGCTGAATCGCTGACCAGAGGTGTCCGGGGTCACCTCCTGCGGCGGATTCCACTCACTGCCGCGTTTCCGCTTCGCGCCGGCCCGCGCCGGGGCAAAGGCGGGGGCGAGCGCGGATCCAACCCAAAGGAGAGGTCCATGCAGATCGAACGCACCCTGGCGTTCCCGTCCCACCCGCCTCGCAAGGCCGGCGTCGAAGGCCCGACGAATCGGTCGATCGCGAAGCTTCCCCGATCCCAACCCGGTGCCGGCGCCGTCACGCACCGTCGACGCGCCGGACTCGATGAACGTCCCACGGCCGGCTCTCAACCGCATCACCAGCGGGCCGGTCGCGCACCGACCCGGTGTGCACCGACCCGGTGTGCACGCAGTCGTTGGGTTCCCACCCCGGGTGCGTTCCTCATCGGGATGCTCTTGTCGATGGTGATCCCGGACTCCGCGCCGGCGGCGTTCCTGGAAGACGACGTCGAGGTGATCTACAGCATTCCCGGCGAGGGCGCGGGCGACACCTTCGGGTTCGTGCTCGAAGCGGTCGGAGATCTCAACGGAGACGGCGCGAGCGAGTTCGTGACCAGCTCTCCCTATCGCATCGAATCCGGGCTCCGCGTCGGCAAGGCGTACCTGATCGACGGCGCCACCGGAAGCGTCCTCCGCACGCACGTCGGGGAAACCGTGAACGGACGCTTCGGATTCCGGGTCTCTCCCGCAGGCGACTTCGACGCCGACGGCACGCCCGACTACGCGGTCAGCGCACCCGGGGACGAAGGTAGCCTGATCGCCGGTGCCGTCTACGTGTACTCCGGGAATCTCGCGCTCATCGGCGCGGCCGCGCTTCTCTGGAGCGAACAGAGCGCCGTGCCCGGTGCCCGCTTGGGACGGGGTTTGGGAGCCGCCGGAGACCTCGACGGCGACGGATACGGCGATCTTCTGGTGGGGGCACCGCACGAGGATGTCGGCGGTACCGACACCGGTACCGTCTACGTCATCTCCGGAAGAACGCACTCGACTCTCCGCACACATCAGGGCACCGCGCTCGCGCGCCTGGGCTACGCCTGTGCACCGCTGGACGATCGCGACGGGGACGGCGTGCCGGAGTATCTCCTCGGCGCGCCGGGCGGCGGCAGCGGCGGAGACGGCGAGGTCCGAGTCGTGGACGGAGCGACCGGCGCCACGCTCCTCACGCTCGAGCCGACCTCGCCGAGCGCGCAGGAGTTCGGCGGGTTCTTCGTGAGCAGCCCCGGAGATCTCGACGGAGACGGACACGACGACATCTTCGTCGGCGACTACGCCGACAACGCGGCCGGACCGTTCACCGGACATACCTACCTCTTCGACGGCATCACCGGCGATCCGCTTCCGTACGAGGTCGCGGGCGACAGCGCCAACGACTGGAACGGATTCGGCGGCCGGGTGATCGGCGACTTCGATCAGGACGGACGCGCCGACTTCGTCACGAACTTCTTCCACAACCCGGAAACGGGGGCACCGACCGGGGGCCGAATCGTCCTCTACAGCGGAGCGACCGGAGCTGCGCTGCGGACGATCACGAGCCTGGAGGGAAATGCCTCGGGGACCTACGGCGAGTGGCTGGGCTACGACGTGACGGGACTCGGCGACGTCAATGGCGACGGTGTGCCCGATATCCTGGTCTCGGGCGCGCTCAACGACGATGCGGGTCCATCCGCGGGCATGGTCTACGTGATCGCGGGTCGGCTCACGACGCCGGCAGAGGTGCCGGAATCCGACGCCGATGGCACGGACCGCCTGCCCTCCCTCGTTCTCGCACCGAACCCGATGCGGCAGAACGTACGGGCCACGTTCAGCCTGAGCACGGCGGGTCCCGCCTCGCTCACGGTCTATGACGCGGCGGGACGCGAGGTACGGCGGATCTTCGAGGGGCAGATGGCGGGCGGGATCCACCGATCGAGCTGGGACGGATCGGATGCCCACGGCGTGCCGGTCAGCCGTGGCATCTACTATCTGCGACTGGTCACGCACGAAGGAGGAAGCACCGCACGGGTCGTGCGCATCCGATAGACGCCGGCTCGCACCCGAAAACTGGCGCATCCCGGACGCCACCGAGTCGATCTACTCTCGCGAAAACCGAAACATCGGACAGGATCGGATCGGATCGGACCGGACGGACCGAACCGGATCGGATCGCATCGCGACGGATCGGCTCGGATCGGCGTTTCGAAACAGGACGGAGCCCCGCCATGCTGCGCACCGTATGACGGGGCTGCCACCTGATCGATCCGCTGGCTCTCGCTTCTCGGCTCGTCGTTCCTCGGACGGATGCGGGACTACGAACCGCTGCGAACCAGCTTCGTCGTGCGGGGCTCGTTCCCGGCCACCAGCCGTACTAGATAGACACCCGCACCGGCGCGCACCCCATCCTCGTCGCGCCCGTCCCACTGCATCTCGTGCACTCCGGCGGCGAATGATCCCTCCGCGAGGGTGCGGACGCGGCGACCCTTCACGTCGAAGACGCCGAGCTCGACCGAGGTTTCCGTGGGGAGCGCGAACGTCAGCCGCGCGGCGTCTTGAACCGGATTGGGCCCCGCCTGCAACGAGAGCGCGGCAGGCGCGGACGCCCCTTCGTCGACCTCGACGACGGGCGACCCCAGAATCTGGAGCTGATACGAGCCACCGCCCTGATTGGCATTCCAGATCACCAGCCCGAACACGTCGTTGAGCTCGGTCTGGTAGATCAGCGTCTCGCTCCCCCCCGGGCCCTGCTGATTCGCAACCGCGACCGCATCCCCCAGGCCCTGGTAGTACTCTCCGTTCGACGAGCTGAAGAGCGCCATCCCGAGATCGAGATTCCCGTCCGTGGGAACGGCACGAATCTCTACGTAGGCGGGATTGGTGCGCGATCCCGGGAGAAGGAGGTCGTAGCCCTCGACCACGTCGTCCGTCTCCCACGTGAGATCCATCACCTGAAGCCCGCCCGCCGTGTACGGCACGTTTTCGCCGGCTCCCCCCTCGTACTCGTAGTCGATCGGACCCGACCCGGCCGTACGTTGGTAACGGGTGTAGATCGCTTCCACCCCGGGAACGTGATTGCGGTCGCAAACGAGGACGTTGACACCCTGGACGTTGGTCGAAGCGACGTCGTAGCTCACATAGTCGGGGTCAGGGCCGAAATTCCAGGCCGACACCTGGTCTCCCGGAGTGGGACGGGCTCCCCAAACGACCCAGTCGCTCGCGATCACCGGGGTGGTCCCGTACGCGACCTCGTTGCCGCTCGACTTCTTCTGGTTGTCGACCAGATCGAGGCGCGGTCCCCACATGATCGAGTAGCCGTCGGATCCCTCGTTGTTCATCACGAGCGTGAGGCCGTGGAATCCGGTGGTGGTCGGCGTGTAGAGGAAGCGCTCTCCCTGGAACGCGTCATAGAGGTCGGAGGACGCCACGGCCGCAGACTTCGCCTGCGTGGGATCGCCCCCCGGCCCGAAGAGATAGAGCCCGGTGTTGAGGTGCGGAATCGGAAACAGGGTGTGGTACTCACGGAAGTAGTACTGCTGCCCGGCTTCCAGGTAGGCATCCCAGACTTTGGCCACGTGCTCCGAGCTCCAGGTCCCGACGATCATCCCTCCGGACAGGTCGGGACTCTGCTCCCACTCCGTTCGATAGGTCGTCACGGAGTCGTAGGCGATCCGGAGATAGTCGCGGTTGATCGCATGGTCCGCATAGTTGACCGCGACCAGCTCCAGCTTGTCGCCCGGCGCGTCCGAAAACGCCTCGGAGATCGTGTATTGCGAGTCGTCGCAGAGTCGCAGCGAGATGTTACCTCCTGATGCCGGGCGGCTCCCCACGACCGCCCAAAAGGGAACGGCCGGATCGTAGTTGTACAGCTTGAGCGGGAAGCCGGAAGACACCGGCGTCTCCTCGGCGATCGTGTTCTGGGTGGGGCCGATCTTCACGGTGAAGGTGCCGGCCGCCGCGGCATTCGTCCAGACGATCAAACCGTAGACGTCGGTCGCCGGCACGTCGAAGGTGAATAGCTCGGTCCCCCCGGCGCCGAGATTGTCGCGCGACCAGAGCGCACCGCTGCGCCCGGAGAAGTAGGTCGTGCCCGCGGAGCTGAACAGCGCCATCCCCGGGTCGAGGCTGCCCGCGGTGACGTCCAGCTCGAAAACGACCTGCTCACCCGCATAAAGCGGCACATCGTAGGCCCGGACGACGTTCTCCGCGATCCAGTTCTGTGAGCGCACCACTCCATCCGGGTAGAGAGACTCTCCGGCGCCCTCCCAGACGATGTCGTAATTGGCAGAGCTGCCGCTATAGCGCTCGACCTGCAGAACCTCCACCCCCGTCCGGTTGAGATGGTAGTCCCCGACGATGAAGTCGACATCCTGTCCCGACCACGCCGACGAGGCGTACTGATAGGTCTCGTTGTTGTCGCCGTAGAGACGGAGGTCGTAGTCAGCCCCCGTCGGACTGCGCAACCCGAAGACCGTCCACCCCGGCGTAACGACGTGGGCGGCGAAGGCGTCGGTCGTGGTGTTGTGGTAGAAGTAGCCGTTGGGCCACATCTCCATGATGTTGCGCTCGGTGCCGGAGTCGTCGAATCGTTTGACCCAGTCGAGCTGTCCGTTGCCGTCCTCGTCCTCCCAGGACCAGTGCTGCCAGGTGAAGGGGCAGATCACCGGATCGTTGAGCTTCATCAGGCAGAGATCGGGGGATCCGCAAGCGAGGTCGCAGTTCCCGTTGTAGTAGTCCTCGTCGAGATACGTGCTTTGACAGATCCCGCAGTTCATCCCGTCGCCGCAGGTCCCGGCTTCGACGTACTCGTCGCAGGATCCGAACAAGTGACCCCACTCGTGGGCCCACACGCTCCAGCCGCTGTTGACGTAGAGCACGCAGGCACTCGTGGCGTTCGAAGCCCAGGCCCGCCCATTCAGATCACCCGCTTGAAAGACGAGGATGACGTTGTCCCAGCCACCGTTCCAGTTCTGGAGCGCCAACGAGTAGTCGTCGGCCAACAGGCCGTCGCCGTCGTTGTCGGTGATTCCGATGTCCTGGAGGGCGGCGTTCATGACGTCCCAATCCACTTCGATGATCGCGCTGCCGTAGGAAGCGCTCACGTACCAGAATGCGGTGCCGTCCTCGTTGTCGAAGGAAAGGTCCGCGGTGGTGGGCGCGTTCTCCAGATAGAATTGCTTCGCCAGCGTCGCCCGGGCGCCGGCCTGCGAGCGCTCGGTCGGATCCCAATCCCCGATCGGCGAGTTGATGAAGATGTGCATGATCAGCGTGGATCCACGCGCGTAGTGGCAAGCGTCGTTGTCCGCCTGGGCGCCGCCGCGCTGCAGCGGCCCGGTCAGCTCGAAATCCCGCCGCATCGCGTCGAGATCCTCGTCGGGAAGCGAGGCCAGGTCCGCCGCGAATCGCTCGACCGTTCCGTTCGGGATCGCGCCTAGTCGGGGCTCTGCGGCCCCGAGGTCGGTGGCCGCTCGCGACGAGGGCGCGACCAGCAACAGCGGAAGCAACCAGCCCGGAAGCGCGTTCCGGACGGCGATCTGACCGAGAAAGCGATGGCGTCGCATCCTAGTGACTCTCCTTTCGCTCGGCATCCGGATAGGACGCCCGGACCTCGTCGGAGACCGCAGGTAGATCGGCGACTGCTGCACGCTTGGACCGCTCGATCTCGTCCTTCGAATCGCCCGCCGGCACGGCTGTGCTCAGGGCGTCCCGACGCCGGGCTTCCGCAACCGCCGCACGCCCGGCCTCCAGAATCGCGCGCTTGCTCTCCGGCAGGGTCTCTACACGTTCGGTGCCCCGCGTCTGCAACGAGCCCCGGTCCGAAGGCGTGGCCGGGGCGACCCGCTCCGTGCGCAAATGGACAACGGTCCATCCTCCCCCGTCGGGCGGCTCGGCCGAAGAGACCCCGACTCTCGCCACGAGAACCCCTCCGATCAGCACGATCCCCGCGCCGGCCCAGGCGAATCGCCCCGGGCTCCACGGCTTCCGGTCGCGCGAGTCCTTCAATTCATTATCTAGCATGACCTTGTCACTCCTGGTGGTTGACCGGTCCGGAGTCTGCGCCCGAGCGCACGCAGTCCCGATTCCGTCGTCCGTCGCCGCTTCCCGGCCCCCACGGTGTCCGCCCAGCCGTGCACCCCGGAGCCCTTCAATTCGAGAAACGACGGGCCGGGACCGATGTGCACGGTCGCGATTCGGTATCATTGCGAGCGGTCCCCTCGACCCACTCGCCCGGAGCACAGGAAATTGACCGAGCCTCGCAGCGGCCAGCTCGATGACACGCAGATTCTCCTGGACCGGATCCGGTTGGGTGACGAGCAGGCCCGCGAGGTCCTTTACGCCCGCCTTCTTCCGGGAATCCGCCGCTGGGCCCGCGGACGACTGCCCTCCGGCTCCCGGGATCTCTCCGAAACGGACGATCTCGTGCAGATTGCGCTGTCTCGTTCGTTATCCAGATTGGAGGCGTTCGAGTCGCGGGGCCGCGGTGCATTCATGGGGTATCTGCGTCAGATCCTCCTGAACTG
>JAGQHR010000527.1 GCA_020431745.1 Candidatus Eiseniibacteriota bacterium | reverse complement strand
GGACGAAACGGACACGCCACCTCGCACGTGGCCGCAGCCGGGGGGCCGCCGAGTCGTCGTGGTCACTGCGCACCGGAGCGACTATCCCGATCCGATCGGATTCCGCGCCGGGGAGGCCGTCACCGTCGGACGGGAGGACACCGAGTACCCCGGGTGGATCCGCGTCCGCACCGCCGATGGAAACGAGGGTTGGGCACCGCAGGAGTTTCTGGATCGGATTTCCGACGGCCGGGCGACGGCCCGCTGTGACTATGACGCCCGAGAGCTCGACACGACCGAGGGCGAGAGCCTGGTGGTCCACGGCGAGACGGCGGGGTGGCTCCGGGCCGAAACCGCGGACGGCCGCCATGGATGGGTCCCGAACAAGACCGTGACCGACGAAGGCTGAAGAAGGCCTCGCCGAGTCTGTGCTAGGCTCGCGGGCCGATGTCGTCCCCCCGAAGCACTCCCCTTCCGCTGATCGGCGAATACGCCGTGCGGATCCGCACCTTCTCCCCGAACGCGCGACGCTATCTGATCGGGACGTTTCTGATGGGAATCGCGCACGGTGCGGTCTGGGTTCACCTCAACCTCTACTTTCAGGCCATCGGGCTGGGCGAAGAAACCATCGGCCGTATCCTCTCCTCCCAATCGTTCGGCACGGTGCTGATGGCGCTACCGGCCGCGCTCCTCATCGATCGCCATCCCGCGCGCCATGTCTTCGGTGCCGCCGCGGTCGGCTACGCGCTCGCCATCGCCGGATTCGTGCTGGTGCCGGACGCGCGGTATCTGCCCTTCGTCGCGATGTTGGCGGGATCCGCGTTCACTACGCATTGGGCGGCCGCGGCCCCGTTCTTCATGCGCAACTCCGACAGCCAGGAGAGGCTCTATCTTTTCGGCTTCGCCCATGCGATCGAGACCACCGCGACCATCATCGCAGCGATCGGCGTGGGCTGGGTCGCGGGAGTTCTGGGAGCGCGCCTGGGCGGGACGGAGACCGGACTGCGCGTGGCGTTCCTGGTCGTCGCCGGACTCTCGCTGACCGCGGTCTGGCCCTTCCGGGCGATCGAGGGTCCACCCGAGCACGGAGGACGCCGGCTGCGCGACTATCTGGCCGCGCGCAACTGGGGACTGATCGGCAAGCTCGTCCTCCCCTCCGCGTTGGTCGGACTCGGCGCGGGGCTCATCATCCCCTTCCTGAATCTCTACTTCCGGGAACGCTTCCACCAGGATCCGCTGCAGATCGGAACCTACTTCGCGGTCAGCCAGGCCTTCACGGTGCTGGGGTTCCTGCTGGGACCGATGGTGGCGCGTCGCGCGGGAATCATCGTGACCGTGGTCGCGACCGAGCTCGCCTCCATCCCCTTCTTCCTTCTGCTCGCGTTCAGCAAGTGGCTGGGGCCTTCGGTCGTCGCGTTCTGGATGCGGGGCGCGCTCATGAACATGAACCATCCGCTCCAGACCAACTTCGCGATGGAAGTGGTCGAGGCGGATCAGCAGGCCGTCACGAACTCCCTGCGCATGCTGGGCTGGAACCTTTCGTGGATGATCTCGACCCAAGTCGGCGGATGGGTCATCGAGCGGCGGGGTTTCACACTGCCGATGTTGATCACGATCGGTCTCTACGCGATCGCGGCCGTGGTGACGTTCCTGTTCTGGCGCGACCGGCGCACGCTCGGCCGCGCGACGTAGCGCGTTCGACCCACGAACGGGTCGCTCCGGCCGGGCACACGAGAAACGGCGGTAGTGAAGCGCGCTCAGAGGAGCACGTGGTAGCCGGCGTCCACGAAGATGACCTCGCCGGTGATTCCGCTCGCCAGGTCGGAGAGCAGGAACAGCCCGGTCGTGCCGACTTCCTTGTGCGTGATGTTCCGCTGGAGAGGCGCCCGCTCCCGATGAGCCCCCAACATTCCGGTAAACCCGGACACGCCGCGAGCCGAGAGCGTGGACACCGGCCCGGCGGAGATGCAGTTGACCCGGACGTTCTGCGGCCCCAGCTCCATCGCGAGCTGGCGGGTCATCTGCTCGAGCGCCGCTTTGGCCGTCCCCATCACGTTGTAGCTGGGCACCGCCCGTTGCGCGGCGATGTAGCTGAGACTGACGATGCTCCCACCGTCGGGCATCATCGGAACGACCCGCCGGGTGAGCGCGAGCAGCGAGAACGAGCTGATGTCGAGCGCGACGTGGAATCCCTCACGGCTGGTGTCGAAAAACTTGCCCCCGAGGTCCTCACGCTGGGCGAATGCGATCGCGTGAACGAAGTAGTCCAGGCGCGGAGTGTCCTTCCGAATGTTCTCGAACGCGGCATCCAGGCTGTCGTCCCGGGAAACATCGCACTCGTAGAGGCGGGTGCCGGGCACCTCGGCGGCCAGTTCCTCCACGTAGTCGCGGACCCGCTCGCCCTGGTAGGTGAGGATGAGCGAGGCCCCGGCGTCGGCGAGCTCGCGGGCAATGCCCCAGGCCAGGCTCCTTTTGTTGGCCACCCCGGTGACCAACGCACACTTGCCCGAAAGATCGATGGTGTACACGAAAGCCTCCCTTGCGCCGACACCACACGGATCCATCCGCGTGGATCCAGACCGAGAAACCTTGCCGCCCGCGGAGGATAGCATCCGGCCGGAGGACAGCCCAGTCCGGGGTTGTCGTCACCACGAACGTACAACGACTGGTACACTCCGCCGGTTCGAGGGTCCGGAAAGCGGAGGGCGCCAGGAGAGCGGTATGAGCCAGGTTTTCGTGCATCCCCAGGGAATCTGCGAATCGGAGGACATCGGCGAAGGAACCCGGATCTGGGCCTTCGCTCACGTGATGAAGAACGCCCACATCGGCGCGCACTGCAACATCGGAGAGGGAGCCTTCGTGGAAGGCGGCGCCCGCTTGGGCAACCACGTGACCGTGAAGAACGGCGTAGCGATCTGGGACCGGGTGGAGGTGGGTGACCACGTCTTCCTGGGACCGAACTGCGTCTTCACGAACGACCGGGCTCCCCGCAGTCACCCGGACTACCGGACGGGACCGAAGGGGTGGGAACCGACCCACGTCGGGTTCGGGGCCTCGATCGGAGCGAACGCGACCATCGTCTGCGGCGTCACCCTGGGAAGCTGGTGCTTCATCGCCGCCGGCGCGGTGGTGACGAAGGACGTGCCGGATCACGCGATGGTGGTCGGCAATCCCGCGCACCAGATCGGTTGGGCGTGCCGGTGCGGGCGCCGCCTCTCGCCGGAGCTGGGCTGCACGTGCGGACTCGCGTACCGCCTGTCGGATGGTCGGTTGGTCTCGGCGTGATCGCAGAGCGTCCCACTGTCGCCCATCTGGTGACCCCGTATCTCTTTCTCACCGGCAGCTGGATCCACAGCCAGCTCGCGCACGCCCGGAGAACCCGGCCCGTGGTCATCACCCAGTCGGTCGAGCATCGCGACGTCTTCCCGTTCGAGCAGGTGCACGACCTCTCCGGGCGCACACCCAAGCCGATCGCGCTCCTCTCCAAGTATCTGCGGGGACACTATCCGGAAGCGCCGTATCGCCGTGTCCTGGAAGACGAATCCGTGCGC
>JAGQHR010000526.1 GCA_020431745.1 Candidatus Eiseniibacteriota bacterium | reverse complement strand
TGTGACGAGAATCACACCCCGGTCTCTCGCTTCGGCTTCGGTTCCGAAACTACTCGTTGCCGCCGTCCGGTAGGCAGAGATAGCTGCCCACGGACTGCCCCGGTACGAAGCTCTGGTTGATCGCCGCCAGTGCCGCGGTCAGCTCGTCCGCAGTGAAGGACGAACCGCATCCGCCGAGGAAGTTGTTCGCCTCCTGCAAGACCTGGGAGACGGTCATCCCGTTGAAGGGGCTCGCGTCCGAGCAGACCACGAGATCACCCAACGCGAGGTCGCTGGCTCCGAAGTCCGGATCGCAGGCGTCGAACGTCAGGCTCAAGGTCAACGCGAGAACCTGGCCGAGAAGCTCGCCGCCCTCTCCACCCTCGCGAGACTCGCCTTCCTCATCGGCCACGACGACCGGATTGAAGTAGCTCTGGAGCAGCGGCTGGGATTGCAGCGCCTCGTTGAAGAGCGGCAGGTAGTCCTGCAGTGCATAGGGGTCGGTGAAGGAGACGAAGTTGCCCCCGATCGGGCATCCGACGAGAATCTCGCCGCCTTCCTCACCGCTTCCCAGACAGCCGTCCCAGTGATCGAGCAGATAGCAGGACGCCTGGGATCCGTCGACGCAATCCTCACCCCACTCCGACTGCGGATAGGTGGTGAAGTCGCCTTCCTCGAACGGACCGGGATCGTTGCACTCCTGCACCTGGTGTCCGAGATACATCGCCCAGCTGTTCCCGGGGAATTCGGGTCCCTCGCCCCAGGCGGTCTCGTTCTGCTGGACCTGTCCGTCCACCACCCGCTCGACCACCGCGTGCGCCGCGACCACCAGGTCGGTGCCGGCGGTGTAGCCGAGGTCCTCGAGCAGGAAGCAATACTCGTCGCTCGTCGCGTGGCCCAGGTTCTTGTGGGAATAGGTGAACTTCCCGACCTTGGGATTGCCGCTGCGCGTCTGTGGGACGTCTCCGAGCGTGAGCCGGATGTCGAGGTGGGTCTCGACGAGCGTCCAGTCGCCGCTCGTCTGGTAGGTGACGCAGAGCTCGGTCCCGTCGTTCGCTACCGTGACCGAGCCGACATCGATGGTCTGACCCGCCAACAGCCGAACCGAGGTCACTTCACCGCAAGGATCGTCCACGGTTTGGTCTTGGGGTCCGCCGGGAGCCGTGGACCACTGACGATCTCCCTCGGAGCAGCCAAAAACCAGGGCGAGCACGGGCAAGATGATGCCGCGCGCCAGAGTTGCTCGTCGCACAGTTGCACCTCCAGGACGTTGGGTGAGCGCGGTAGGCAAGACGGGGTGAGGATCAGCCCCTGCGAGTTTCCGCCGGTCCCGTTACCATCGACTGCCCGCCCCCGACGATTGAGTCCCTTTTTTGAGACTTGTCGGCGGCGGCGGTCGACCACGACCGAGGAAGACGGCAAATCATGCCTACCTCCCGGCCTTCGATCCGACACACGGCCGATATCCCAGGCAGTTACACGAGCGACGCAGCCGGCGAATGGGCGTGTACCCGCCCAAAAGACGGCCGGCTTGGAATCGATCCGACGCGGCCGTGGGCCGTACGGGAAATCCCGGAGGGCCAGGCAGGGCCATCTTGGAGTTTCCTCGAAACTGGCCTATATAGAATCGTGTACTCGGGACACGCTCCGACCAGCGGAGCCCATCCCCGAACAGAGACGCAGACAACGAGAGGTATCCGTGATTCGACAGTCGATCGGGATCGTCGCGATGGCCTGGATCGCGGCATCCGGCCCGATGCTCGCCACTTCCTCGAAGGCCGACGATCAGGCACCCACCTCCATATCCCAGACACCGGCAACTTCCCAGTCTCCCAAGACCTACGCGACCTTCGATCCCGCGGAGCACGCGGGAAAGGTGCTCTACGTCGACTTCTGGGCGTCCTGGTGCGGCCCCTGCAAGCAGTCCTTCCCGTTCATGAAGGAGCTGGAGACCCGCTTCTCCAAGCAGGGCTTCGAAGTGATCGGGATCAACCTGGACAAGGACCACGCAAAGGCCCAGAAGTTCCTGGATCAAGTCCTCCCGAACTTCCCGCTGGTTTTCGATCCCGACGGAAAGCTCGCCGAGCGCTACGAGCTCAAAGGGATGCCGACGACGTTGTTGTTCGACCGCACGGGCAAGCTGCGGCAGACGCGGATCGGGTTCAAGGAGGGTGAAGGCGACGAGGTCATCGCGCAGATCGAGTCATTGCTGGACGAGGAGGCACCGCATGAAGCGACCAAGTAGCTCGCCAACCTCCACCGGACCGCGCCCGGAATCACGGCGGCTTCCGGGAGTTACGTTCGGTCTGGTGTCCCTTTCGATCCTGCTGCCGACGCTCACCGGATGTGCCCGCGTCAAGCCCTGGGATCGCGATCTCCTCGCGGATCCGCGCATGCAAATGGCGGCCGACGGCGTCGATACGGGACTCGACGATCACATCTACTTCAGCAAAGAAGCCTCGAGCGGTGGACGGGGATTCGGAGGAGGAGGATGTGGATGCAACTGAAACGGTTCTCGCCGTTCTTCCGTCCACGGTCCGAATCTTCCCGCCGTCCCCTCCCTCCCGCCACCAAAGTCGGAATCCAGTCCAGTCTCGCCGCCGCTTCGTGCGCACTGCTCGGCCAGGGCGCGGCGCAGGGCGCTGAAGTCGACACCGCGGTCCTGACCTACGTGGAGCCTGGTCGGGTATCCGCGGTGGAGGCGGTGGCGCAAGGCTCCAAGGAGCTCCGCAACGGACACATCCTGGGATTCAAGTTCGTCTACGATGCGCTCACCGGCGCGTCGGCCAACGGAGCGACTCCGGCCGACCGGGTGCAGACATTCACCCGGCCGTCCGGGCAGGGCAGCTATTCCGTGGACCCAGGCAAGACCCCGCTCGATACGACCTTCAAGGACAACCGTTTCGCCCTGAGCGGCAGCTGGAATTTCCCCGTGGGTCGGCTCTCGTCCGCCACCCTCGGCACCAACCTCTCGACGGAGACGGACTACTTCTCCGCAGGTCTCTCCGGCTCGATCTCGCGCGATCTCTTCCTGCGCAACACCACCGTTTCTGCGGGCTTTTCGGCGTCCGCGGATCGCATCAATCCCCAGGGGGGAACACCCGATCCGCTCACACCGATGATCGCCCCCACCGGAGGAGGGCACGAAGGCGACTTTCGGCGCGATGACGAAGGCGGGGGTGGTCCCGGCGGCCCCGCGGAACACAAGAACGTCGTCGAGGGGCTCGTCGGCGTCAGCCAGGTCCTCGATCGGCACACAGTGATGCAGCTCAACTACTCGGCCAGTCACTTCTCCGGGTATCAAACCGACCCGTACAAGATCCTCTCCGTGGTCGCGGGCGCCTCCGCGACGACGCCCGGGGACCCGGTGGACTATCTGTACGAAAAGCGTCCCGACAACCGCACCAAGCAGAGCCTCTACGGCGAGGTCCGGCGCCGGGTCGGATCCGATGTGGCCGATGTTTCGTATCGGTATTTCTGGGACGACTGGGGCATCCATTCCCACACCATCGACGTCCACTACGACCATCAGTTGGGCGCGACCTACGACATCAC
>JAGQHR010000525.1 GCA_020431745.1 Candidatus Eiseniibacteriota bacterium | reverse complement strand
GATCGCCGTCATCATCTTCCTGGTCATCCGGACGCTGGCCTTTCAGGCCTTCCGGATCCCCACCGGTTCGATGGAGAACACGCTGCTTCCGGGCGACTTCCTGTTCGTGAACAAGTTCTTCTACGGTGCCCGCGTTCCCTTCACGGAGTTTCGCCTGCCCGGGTTCACGGAGCCCCATCGGGGGGACATCATCGTCTTCCAGTTCCCGCAGAACCCCAAAGAGGACTACATCAAGCGCTGCATCGGGGTCGGCGGCGACGTCATCGAGGTGAAGAACAAGATCGTCTACGTGAACGGCGTCCCGCAGGACGAGCCTTACACCGTACACAAGGATCCCGACCTCAAACCCGGACTGCGCGACAACATGCCGGCGGTCAAGGTGCCGCCCGATCACCTCTTCATGATGGGGGACAACCGAGACTTCAGCTACGACTCACGCTTCTGGGGACCGGTCGACCTCCATCTCGTACGGGGCAGGGCCTGGATCACCTACTTCTCGATCGATCCCGACCGTTCCCCGATCAAGATCGGGAGCCACGTCATTCCCTGGGTGCCGCGTCCCTCGCGCATGTTCCACTTGATCAAATGACCGGGAGCGGAGGAGTCGCGACGCGCGAACGCGGCCGCTTCGGTCCCGGCATCTACGTGCACTATCCGTTCTGCCGCAGCCGTTGCGGCTACTGTGACTTCTTCGTCGTCCTGGGCGATGAGGCCGTCCGCGAGGAGTTCTTCTCCAGCCTGCTCGCCGAGATCGACCTCCACGTCGAGGAAGGGCTCTGGGCGTCGCAGACGTTCCAGACCGTCTTTCTCGGCGGGGGCACTCCCTCGCTCCTGGGCGAGGCGCAGATGCACACTCTGCTCGCCCGTCTGCGCAGCCGGTTCCGGGTGGCGGACGATGCGGAGATCACCGTCGAGTGCAATCCCGAGTCGCTGACTCCCGCCTCGATGCGCGCCTATCGTGCCGCCGGGGCGACCCGGCTCTCCCTTGGCGTGCAATCCATGGCCGCCGACGAGCTCGCGCTTCTCGACCGGGCCCACGGGGTCGCCGAGGTGCGACGACGGGTCGCCGAGATCCGGGATGCCGGATTCGCGACCTTCAATCTCGACCTCATCTACGGCCTGCCCGGGAGCGATCGGCGATCGTGGGAAGCGACTCTGGCGGCTCTGTTCGAGCTGGATCCACCGCATCTCTCCGCCTACCTGCTGTCGTTGGAGCCCCATGTGCCGCTCACCCGCAGACTCCAACGCGAAGAGGCGCCGGCCCTGCCGGAGGACGACGTCGCGGTCGCACAATACGAGACGCTCTGCGAGATCGCGGAGGCGACCGGCCTCGCGCAATACGAGATCTCGAACTTCGCCCGGCCCGGCGCCGAGAGTCGGCACAACCAGAACTACTGGCTCTGCGGGGACTACCTTGGTTTGGGACCTTCGGCGCACTCCCACCGCGACGGATGGCGGTGGAGCAACCTCCGGTCGCTTCCGGGCTATCGGGAGCGCGTCGCGGCGGCGGTGATTCCCCGCCCGGACGACGGGGAACGGCTGGATATCCGGGCACGTGCCGAGGAGTGGATCTTCCTCGGACTGCGCCGGAACGAGGGGATCGACTGGGACGTCCTCGGGGAATCCGGGATCGACCTCGCGCCGCTCCACGCCCGAGTCGACCGGCTGATCCGGGAAGGCTGGTTGGAGCGGCAAGCGGGCAGGATCCGGCTCTCCCGACAGGCTCGTTTCGTCTCCAACACCGTGTTCACCGAGCTGGCGGACGCGCTTTGAGGCGATGTCCCTCCGCCGCGGCGGGTGTGGCAGGTTGCGCCGGTAGCATGGAGGCTCCTATCCTCCGCCTGGACTGTTTCGGCACGGACTGCGAGAGGGACCACCGGCGATGAAGATCGCGCTCGTGCACGACTGGCTCACAGGGATGCGGGGCGGTGAGAAGGTCCTGGAGTCGATCTGTCAGCGATTTCCGGGCGCCCCGATCTACACGCTCGTGCACGTTCCGCGGGCGGTCTCCGAGGTCATCGAGTCGCACCCGATCCACACCTCGTTCATCCAGAAGCTCCCCTGGGCGAAGAGCCACTACCAACGCTACCTGCCGCTGTTTCCGACAGCGATCGAGCGATTCGACCTGCGGGACTACGACCTCATCATCTCGACCAGCCACTGCGTGGCCAAGGGGGTGGTCGTCCATCCGGGCAGCATCCATCTCTGCTATTGCCACACTCCCATGCGCTACGTCTGGAGCGCGTACGAGGAGTACTTCGGAGGCGAGAACGGGGGATCGCCGGTTTCCGCGGTGATGCCGTTCGTGGCGACCTACCTGCGTCAATGGGACGTCACGGCCAACCAGCGCGTCGATGGCTTCGCGGCCAACTCCAACCACGTCAAGCGGCGGATCGAGCGCTATTACGGCCGCAAGGCAAGGGTGATCCATCCACCGTGCGACGTGGACTTCTTCACTCCCGGAGGCAATCGCGAGGACTTCTACCTGATCGTGACCGCGCTCGTGCCGTACAAGCGGATCGACCTCGTCCTCGAAGCGGCACGGCGCGTTCCGCGCCCGATCGTCGTGGTCGGCGACGGCGTCGAAAAGGAACGCCTCGCGGCGAGTGCGCCCCCGGGTGTCGTTTTTCGCGGATGGCTCGAGCCCGAAGAGCTGCGTGATCTCTTTCGGCGCTGCCGGGCGCTGCTGTTTCCCGGTGAGGAGGACTTCGGCATCGTTCCCGTCGAGGCGCAGGCTTGCGGGGCCCCCGTCATCGGGCTGGGGCGCGGCGGCTTGCTGGAGACGGTGCGGGACGGGGAGAGCGGGGTGTTCTTTTCGGATCCGACCCCGGAGGCGCTGCTCGATGCCTTCAGCCGCTTCGAGGAGACGATCTTCGACTCGGGGCGCATCCGTGAGGGCGTCCTGAAGTTCTCGCCGGAGCGCTTCGACGACGAGATCGACGCCTGGATCGAGGCCGAGGGGCCGGTGCGGGGTCCCTTCGCGGGCCCACCGGTTCCCGACTCGGGCCTCGGCACGAGCCCGCTCGGAACGCTGGAGTAGCCGAACCGTGGGCCAGGCAGAACGCAACAAGGGCAACACCTGGGTCCAGGCCTTCTCGGTCGGCAGCGACGTCGCGGCGATTCTGATCGGCTTTCTCCTCGGATATTGGGCGCGCTTCCACTCGTCGCTCTCGGGAGTGCTGCCCGCCGCCAAGGGCGTGCCTCCGGTCGGGATGTATCTGGGTGCGGCCGCTGTGACGATCGCGATCTGGATTCCGCTCTTCCACGTTCTGGGACTCTATCGGCTGGAGCGCGGACACACCCGGCACCGGCGCGCCGATCTCACGCGCGCGCTCGTCTTGGGAGGACTGGCCCTGGCAGCGGCGGCGTTCTTCTACCGCGGGGCGTCCTTCTCGCGAATCGCGATGGTGCTCATCTGGTGCGCGACGTCCGCGTTGGTTCTGGCCGGGCGCACCATCGTCCAGTCGCTCGCGCCGCACTGGGCGCATCTCCGCCCGATCCGATTCGCCCTCGTAGGCGATGGTCCCCTCGCGGCCAGGCTCCGT
>JAGQHR010000524.1 GCA_020431745.1 Candidatus Eiseniibacteriota bacterium | reverse complement strand
GGCCCTCGTCCGTAGTCGTCCAACGTGATGGATATTCCGCGGGCTCGGAAACTTTGCAGCGACGATGTCGCCTCGGGATCGACGGTGAGAACGACCTCCGGAATCTCGAGCTGGATCCGCTCGGGGGAGAGGCCCGCTTCGGCCAGGATGCGCTCGAGATCCTGCGCCAAACGCCGTTCGCGCATCTGTTCCGGACTGACGTTGATCGAGAGGAAAAAGTCGGACGGAATCGATCCGTCGTCGCTCCACTGCTTGAACCAGCGGCAGGCGGTTTCCATCGTCCACCGACCGATCGGAAGACAGAGCCGGGTCTCCTCCGCGATCCTCCAGAAGTGGACGGGCGACAGCAGCTGATCTTCCCGCGGCCATCGCAGAAGCGCCTCCACGCCCACGGGACGACCGGTCGCGAGCGCGACCACCGGCTGGTAGTGGAGGCGGAACGCACCGTTTTCCACCGCGCGGCGGAGCTCGTGCTCGATCTGCAGAGTCCGGACCGCGTGTGAGTGTTGCTCCCGGTCCGAGATCTCGTAGCACGCGCGTCCCGACTGTTTCGCCTGATAGAGAGCGCGGTCCGCATCCCGGAGGAGCTGCTCGGGGGTCTCCACGCTACGCCCGCTCAATGCGATACCGACGCTGACGGTGATCGGCACGTGCTCCCCGTCGATCTGGAAGGGATTGGAGAGCTCGCGCTGGATCCGTTCCGTCACCCGGATCGCATCGTGCTCATGTGCCATGTCGTCCAACAGCACGGTGAACTCGTCCCCCCCGTGGCGGGCCGCAGCATCGTTCGCACGGAGGCAGCCCGCGAGCCTGCGGGCGACTTTGCACAGGAGCTGATCTCCGGCGAGGTGTCCCAGGCTGTCGTTGATCGACTTGAAGCGGTCGAGGTCGAAGAAGAGAACGGCGAACCGGTAGCCCGCCCGACGTCGCGATCGCGTGAGGGCGCTCTCCAGCAGGCGCAGGAAGTGGACGCGATTGTGCAGCCCGGTGAGCGGATCCGTGAGTGCTTCCCGTTCCAACAGGAGCTCCCGGTGCTTGCGGTCGGTGATGTCGATCTGCCAACCGGTGATGCGTGTGCGGCGGCCGTCGTCTCCTTTGAGGAGCTTGCCCCGCACCTGGACCCAGCGTTCGTTCCGACCCTCGCCGCCGATCCGATACTCGCACTCGAATCGCTCGGATTTCCCGGAGAGATGGGCCTGCAGCGTGTTCTGGAATCGATCTCGGTCCTCGGCGTGGATGCTGTCCAGCCAGATCGCTGCCGCCAACCCGCTCAAATCCGTCTCGCCCAGCCAAGCTTTCCAGGCATCGGAAAGGACGAGGCGATCCGATTCGAGATCCCAGGTCCACACGCCTTCGCCGGCCCCGAGCGCGATCGCGCTCTGACGTTCCGCGGTCTTGACGGCTTCGGCGAGCCGCCGCCGAGAGTCGAGCGCGTAGCGGATGGTCCGCTCCAGGGTCTGGGCGTCGGTCTTGCACTTGTCCAGGAACCCGTCGGCTCCGAGATCCATCGCCGTGATGTCCTTGCGCGTGTCGCCGAGGGCCGTGAGCAGGATGATGGGCGTATCGACTCCGGACTGCCGGGCCTCACGCAGAAGCTGGATGCCGTCTCCGTCCGGAATCTGGAGATCGAGCAGGCAAACGTCGACTTCGCCGGCCCGGAGCCGCTCGAGCCCGATGGACGCCTGGGGCGTCCACTCCAGCTCGCAGTCGACGGTGTCGGCCCGACGTAGGAGGTTTCGGGTCAGTACGTAGGCATCCTCCTCATCGTCGATGAGGAGAACCCGGACGATCTGATGTCTCGAGCCAGGGGCCGTCGTTGTCGAATGGTCCTGCAGCATGCGCAACGATCCGTTTCGTTCCTTCCCCGCGGGTTGAGGGTGAACCCTTAGACCGATCGGCCGCAGCCTACCGAATGTTGAGAATCAGTCGCCTGAAAGTGGATATGTGGAACCACCTATTCGCGGGTTGATCCTAGGTAGATCGCTGAGTTGGGACGGGTCCGCCACGGTCCGACACGGTGAGCCACGACCGGTCCCGCGGTGCGTGCGTTCGGTAGGAGGCGAAACCCGGGCGGTCGGCCCCGCTCAGGTTCGAGGCTTCGTGGAAGAGCCGGACTCTGGATGCCCGAGTCGGAAGTAGAACGTCGTCCCCTCGCCGGGAACGGACTCGAGCCAAATCTTCCCGCGGTGCCGCTCCACGATCTTCTTCGCGATCGTCAGTCCGGCTCCCGTGCCGCCGCCGAAGGCGTCCTTTGCATGCAGGCGCCGAAAGACGCGGAAGACCGATGTCCAATGTTCCGGATCGATCCCGATGCCGTTGTCCCGGACGTAGAAGACGGGTCCGCGCCCGACCGGAACAGGTTCGGCCCGGGGCGCGAGCGTCTCGTCGGTCGCATCCGGGCTCAGGCAGCCCACCTCGACCCAACGTTCCTCCTTGTCCGTGTACTTGAGGGCGTTGCCGATCAGGTTGGCATAGAGCTCGGTCATCATCGAGCGATCGGCGATGACTATCGGGAGGGGCTGGGGCTTGCGGATCTCGGCGTCGCGTTCCCGGATCATCACATCCAGATCGAGCTCGACATCCTGGACGATTTCGTCGAGAGGCAGCGGCTCCAGATCGAGCTCGGCGCGTCCGCGGCGAGAGTAGTCCAGCAGCTTCGCGATCAGCTGGTCCATGCGGGTGGTGAGTCGGGTGATCGAATCCAGCTTGTTCCGACCGTCCCCGCTGAGCTGCTCGCCGAAGTCTTCGATCAGGAATTCGGCGTAGGTCCGGATGCCCCGGAGCGGCTCCCGCAGGTCGTGCGAGACGACGTACGCGAAATCGTTGAGCTCGGCGTTGGTCCGGACGAGCTCCGCGGTCAGCCGCTGCGTTTGGGCTTCGGCCTCTCGTTGCGTGGTCACGTCGATGAGCGACGCAACCGTCAGCAGCTCCCCCTCCGCTTCGACAGGACTCAGACCGATGACGACTCGAATCCGCGAGCCGTCGCGACGCATCCCTTCGAGGTCCTGCCCGAACCCCATCTGCCTCTGCGTCGGCGCCGAGAAGAACCCTTTCAGGTGATTCTCGTGGTTCGCTCCGAGCTCCGGGGGGATGAGGGTGTCGACCCGCCTTCCTTTCAGCTCGTGCGCTTGGTAGCCGAAGAGCTGTTCCGCGTGTCGATTGGACAGGCGGATGGTTCCGTCGACCCCCACGGCGAGTTGCGGATTGGGGGCGGCCTCCACGAAAGCGCGAAGATGCTCGTGGGAAACGAAACGGATCCGCGATCTACAGCTTTGGTCGTCCGTCATTCGGTGCGGCGCCTCCATCCGAGGTCCCGTCGCGGCACTCGCGCCGCGGGGACGGATCAAACCGAACGGGTTGAAGGGTGAAACTACGCAGTGCGGAGTCCTGGCGCAATCCCCCCATCTCGCTCGCGTCGGCCGGGGACGATGTCGCGCGGTCCTAATGCCTACAGGAAAACCCTGGGCAGCCGAAAACAGGGGTACGCCCCCGGAATCGAGGCCGATCCAGGGGAACGGCGCATAGACCACGGAGCCAGGTGTCGTGG
>JAGQHR010000523.1 GCA_020431745.1 Candidatus Eiseniibacteriota bacterium | reverse complement strand
CGTCTCGACGACCACGGTCAAACCATGTAGGGGCATGTCGCACTTCGACATCAGACGAGGCTCCTCGGGTAGTGGTTCTGTCCGGGCTGCGGGTCGGCAGCTTCGGGTCGACGATCGGACGATGATCTCGGGCCGACCGGGCGCCGCTTGGACGACGATCCTGGGCTAACCGGGTCAGTCTAGCACGGCCTTCGGCCGACGGCCGGCTGTCACCGGGATCCGGTCTCGCGTATCCGGATCCCTTTCCGGTAAGCTGGACGTTCGCCGTGCCGGAAGGCCAAGCAACGACATCGGGAGAGTTTCTGGTTTGATGATGGATCCGCTGCCCGGCAGCCACGACGACCCGCGTTCGGTCGAGCGACGCCGGATCCTCGCGGCCCGGGGATGGGAGCACGACCGACAGCGCGTCCACGCGTTGCGCGAGCTGCTTTCGGAACCGCTCCCCCACATCTTCCTCTGGAGCTACTCCCAGCTGCGGAATCGGGACCGCGCGATCCAGAACACGCGCGACGCTCTGGTCTGGATGAGTCGACATCTCGGGGAGGTTCCCGAGGAGCATCCCGTCGACAGGTGGATCTTCGAGCACATCGCCCTGGAAAGCCCAGCCCAACTCGCGGTTCGACGGTCCGAGCTCGGTCCCGAACCTGCGCTCGCGCTCGGGGACCAGCCGAACGAGCAGTACCTGGAGTCCTACCCGACCTCGCAGAAGTATCGGTCGGCGTACGCGGAGTACCGGGCCGCTCCGCAGGACCCGGCGCTTCTGGCACGCTCCGGTTGGGCGCTCGCGGAAGCGGATCTGCGGCACTTCGTCGAGGGACACTTCAGTGAGGAAGGCGCCGGCGCGGCCGCTCGTCCTCCCCTTCGGCAACGGCAACGCTATCGATTGCGCCGTGTGCCGGTCCTCCAGTGGGTCCAGCTCCTGCTCTTCGCTCTTGCGATCGGCTGGATCGCGCTGCTCTGGCACGAGAACGCGCAGCTCAAACAGCAGCTCCTGAGCGCCGCGGTTCCCAACGCAGCGCCGCGCGTCCCTGCACTCGCGCAGGTTCGCGGACACCAGGTCACGCACACCACGCAGGCATGGATCATCGGATGGGACGCGATCGCGGGGGCCGACGGCTACACCGTCTCGATCATGACCGAGAAGATGGATACGTTGCTGGTCCGGGACAAGCTTTCGACCGCCCGTTGCATGATTCCCGTCAACCAGCTGATCGGTGTCACACCGGACGGCCCCTTCCTCTACAAGATCGATGCATATCGTCACGGACACGTGATCGCGACATCCGGCTACGTCGCGTATCCGCCCATCTGATCCCCGGATCCCGCTCCGCACCCATCGCCATCGTCGAGCGTTTGGCGGAACGCCGCCGTCCGTTCCGTGCGGTTTCGGTTCTTCCCGTGTTCCCTCCGACAGAGGACCCAACCGCTTCTCGGGTCCCGTGCCGTCCATGACACGGGGGTGAGCAGCGGTGTCGTCCGACGTCGGCAGCCCGATACCGCCCGCGTCCGGAACTATTCCTCGACTACGCGCTCCTCGCCCAAAACGTGCACGATCGCGCTGCGCCGCGGGGCGCCGCGCCGGTGCTCGAACAGATAGAGTCCCTGCCAGGTACCCAGCGCGAGACGTCCCCGGCGCACGGGGATCTGCTCCGAGATGTTGGTGAGCGCGGTCTTGAGATGCGCGGGCATGTCGTCCGGTCCTTCGGCGGTATGCTCATACGCGGGATCGTTCTCGGGCGCGATGCGGTCGAAATAGTGCACCAGATCGTGCCGCGCCGAAGGGTCGGCGTTTTCCTGGATCAGGAGAGACGCCGAGGTATGCTGCAGGAAGACGTGACACAGCCCGGTCTCGATCCCGCTCTCGTGCACGACGCGGTTGACCTGTTCGGTGATTTCCGTGAGACCGCGCCCGCGTCCCTGTACCGAAATCTGCTGCTGATGCTGCTTCATCGATGGCTCCCCCACCTGGCTCTGACTACTCCTCCATCACCAGCTGGACCTTCAGCCGTCCCTCTCCGGCGCGGTGCAGAGCGGCCTCCGCGTCGGCAAAGGGTGCTTCCTCTTCCAGAAGCGGAAGTGGATCGATCCACCCCCGCGACAACCACTCGAGCGCCCCTCCGAACGGTCCGCACCGGGATCCCACGACGGTGATCTCGTCGATCACCAGCGGCGCCGGATTCCACGGGCGCGCGGCGTGCGTGGTCGTCTTCAGCACCACGGTGCCGCGGGGACGCACGCTCGACACAGCCAGATCCCAGCCAGCCGGGCTGCCGGTCGCTTCCACCACGACGTCGAAGCGACCTGAGACATCGTCGGCTTCCGAGCCTCCGGCGGGCACAGCCCCGGGCATCTGGGACGGCCGGTTCGAGTCGGGCGACTCGGGACCTCGTAGGTGCGTCCGCACGCCCGCGTCGGACGCGATCCGCAACTTCCGCGCGTGACGCCCGATCAGATGCACCGCCCCGGCAGCCCTGACGAGCGTCAGCGCACAGAGTAGGCCCAGTCTTCCGTCGCCGATCACGAGCACGCGTGCGTTGCGGTCGATCGCGACCTGCTGCTGAATCTGGAGTGCCGCGGCAAGCGGCTCGACGAAAGCGGCCCGCCGATCGTCGATCTCGTCGGCAACCCGATGGAGATTGGCGACGGGCAGCGTCACGTGGCTCGCGAACACGCCGTCCTTGCCGAGGATTCCGAGCACGGTCCGATCGGGACAGTGATTGCCACGACCGGCCCGGCACGTCTCGCACACGCGACACGGAAGATTGATCTCGCCGACCACGCGATCCCCGACCGCCACCCCCAGCGGGTCCCGAGGTCGGTCGCCCGGTGCATCGCCAAGCCCGGCATCGCGCCGCCCCCCGCGCTGCGAATCGACGTTGCTTCCGGGCAGGTCTGTGGGGCTGGGGGCGATGTCGACGATCCGGCCGACGAACTCGTGTCCCAGCGTGCCTTCGAAGCCCATGTATCCGCGGGTGATCTCGATGTCAGTGGCGCAGATTCCCGCACGCGCCACGGCGATGAGCGCTTCTCCCGGCTGCGGCACCGGCATCGGAACCTCTTCCAGGCGGGCGGTCCCGTCTCGAAAGCGCAAGGCCTGCATCGACGCCGGGCCCTACTTCTTCCTCGCGGGCTTGGGCGGCGGCACTTCGAAGTGCATGGTGTCCTTCTTCGAGTGCCACTCCAGCCCGGATTCGACCCCACATTCCCGCATCGCCTGAAACAGCTTGGGATGCAGACTGATCAGGCCCTGTTCCATATAGAACTTCGCCTGGCGGAGACCGCTGCCCCGCTGACGGGGGATCGACCACACATTGAAGAGCTTCTCCAGCAACTGGTACACCTGCTCGTTGCGATGACGCTCGCCTTGCGCGTCGTCCAGCTGCTTCCGCAACTGGGCGACCTGGGATTCGACCGCCGACGTCGTCTGCTCGACGCGCGTGATCTCCTTGGGAAGATCGTTGAGCTTGGCCTGGTTGTCCTCCCACTTCGGGATCCAGGTCTCGAGGAACGTGACCATCACCTTGGAGATGTCCTGCATGCGGGCGAAGTT
>JAGQHR010000522.1 GCA_020431745.1 Candidatus Eiseniibacteriota bacterium | reverse complement strand
GAGGCACCATGAGAATGAGACCGAGTCACTCGCCCGGCGCGACGCTCCCTTTCGGAGCGATCCGGGGCATCGCGGTCGTCGCCACCGGGATCGTTGCCGTCAGGATCGTTGCCACCAGGATCGTTGCCGTCGCGGTGGTCGCCATCGCGGTCGTGGCGACAAGACCCCCGGCGGTCCATGCGGCGTTCCCCACGACACCAATGACGGTGATCGACGGGACCCAGGACGGCGCCGAGCTGGGGTGGTCGGTCGCGACCGCCGGGGACGTCAACGGAGACGGCTACTCCGACGTCATCGCCGGCGAGATCCACTACTCCGGGGCCAACGGCACCAACTCCGGGCGCGCCAAGCTGTTCTTGGGCGGTCCCGGCGGCCCGGATGCGGTGGCGGACTGGTCGGTGGAAGGGAGCGCCGGTTCGCAATTCGGCTACTGCGTCGCCCCGGCCGGGGACGTGAACGGCGACGGCTATGCCGACGTGCTCGTGGGGGCGCCCTATCTCTCGAACGGGAGCGCGGCGGAGGGGCGGGCCTACCTGTTCCTCGGAGGCAGCGGAGGCCTCTCGGTCAGCCCGGCGTGGACGTTCGAGAGCAATCAGGCCGACGCGAACTGCGGGTATTCCGTCGGAACGGCGGGCGACGTCAACGGAGATGGCTACGACGACGTCATCGTCGGTGCCAAAGGCTACACCAACACCCAGTCGCATCAGGGGCGCGTCTACGTCTTCCATGGCGGGGCCGGCGGGCTCGGCGGGAGTCCTGCGCAGACCTTGAACGGTATCGCCGCGGACGACGCTTTCGGATTCAGCGTCTCCACCGCCGGCGACGTCAACGCCGACGGGTATGCGGACATCCTGATCGGAGCCCCGTATCAGAACGTGCTCTTCGGTCCACCGAACGGCGGCGCCGTCTGGTGCTTCCACGGAAGTGCGTCGGGCGTGGACAGTGGGCTGGACTGGATCTACCAGGGATCGCAGGAGAACGAGTACCTCGGCTCGTCCGTCGCGCTGGCCGGCGATGCGAACGGAGACGGCTATTCTGACATCCTGATCGGAGCCGTGGGTTGGGACGGCGCCCAGAACGATGCCGGGCGGGTCCTCTTCTTCCGTGGCGGGGTCGGTGGACTCGAATCGTCTCCGCTGCGGACCTATCAGGGGACCCAGCTCGCCGAGGCGCTGGGCAACTCCGTGGCTCCGTGCGGGGACGTGAACGGAGACGGCTATGCCGACATCGTTCTGGGGGAACCGAATCGCGACATCGACCAGCCGGATGAAGGGGCCGTCCTGGCCTACTACGGCAGCGTTCTCGGCCCGCCGAGCACGGCGTTCGCGCTCATCCACCCGAGCGTTGCCAATTCGGGACTCGGCTTTTCGGTCCAGACCGCCGGTGACGTGGATGGAGATGGGTTCTCCGACCTCATCGCGGGAGCGCCGTTCTTCGACAACGGACACTTCAACCGGGGTCGAATCCTGATCTATCGGGGCGGTGCCGACCTTTACATGCTGGCGTCGGGCTTCGAGGCACAGGCCAACAGCGCAGGTGCACGTCTGGGGACCTCGGTCGCCTATGTGGACGCGAACGGGGATGGCTATTCCGACCTCCTGGTGGGTGCTCCGCAGTACGACGGCACCGGCACGTGGTTGGGTCGGTCCTATTGCTGGTATGGAGGTCCGGACGGTGCGTCCACCGGATCGCCCTGGATCGTCGCCGGAGTCGACGACGGCCTGCAGCTCGGGTCCGCAATCTGCTCCGCCGGAGACACCGACGGCGACGGCTATGAGGACGTCCTCGTTTCCGGTCCGGGCTTCAATCACGGCATCAGCAATCAGGGGATCGTCTATCTCTACCGCGGCTCGGCAGCGGGTTTGGCCGCCACGCCGTCCTGGAGTGCGGCGGGAGGAGAAGCGGTGGCCGGCTATGGAACGGACGTCGCTTCGGCAGGCGACGTGAATGGAGACGGCTTCGGAGACGTCGTCGTCGGGATGCCGCTGCACGACTCTCCGCGCGATGCGGACGCCGGCGGTGTGGTGCTCTACTTCGGATCACCGACCGGGCTCACGACCACGGGGAAGATCGTCTTCGAGGCGGACCAGGCGACGGCTCACGCTGGGTTCTCCGTCGCGTCATGCGACGTCAACGGTGACGGGTACAGCGACGTACTGTGCGGGGCGCCCGACTACGACGACGGGCAAACGGGCGAGGGCGTGGTCTTCGTCTACTACGGAAACCCGGTCGGTGTGAGCACCACTCCGTCGCAGATTCTGCAACGCAACATCGGCGGGGCCGGTTTCGGCTACTCCGTGTCGTCCGCGGGTGACGTCAATGCCGACGGCTACGGCGACGTCATCGTCGGAGCTCCCTACGTGAGTCCCGGAGGCAGCGCCTCCGTCTACCTGGGGTCTCCCGGCGGGCTCGGCGCGACGCCGGTGTTCACCTACAACGCGAGCGCGTCGGTGGGAGGTCAGTTCGGGGATGCCGTCGCCTCCTGCGGCGACGTCAATCGGGACGGCTACGGCGACGTCGTGGTCGGGGCACCTTCCTACTCCGGATCGCAGGGGCGCATCTTCGTCTTTCTCGGCACGGCGACCGGAGTCGAGTTCGCATACCGTTTCGCGAACGAAGGAAGCGCCGCGGGCGACTCGTACGGGACCGCGCTCGCCGGCGCGGGCGACATGGACGGGGATGGCTTTCCGGATCTGGCCGTCGGTTCTCCCCTCTTCACGAACGGCCAAGCGTTGGAAGGCTTGGTCTCCCTCTACTACGGAAACCGGTATCCCTCGGGATTCGACATCGCCGGGATCGATGTCGTGCCGTTCCAAGTACGACGGGACGGAAGCGCGCCGATCGCGTTGCTCGGGATGTCGGAGAGTTCCACCGGGCTCCAGTTCGGCGCGTATCTCCGTTCACCCCTGGGCCGCGCTGACGTGCGGCTCGATTGGGACATGGAGCCTTTGGGATCGCCGGGATGGGTGGACCTCCGCACAGCACCGCAGTGGTACGACAGCGGACCCACCGGAGGAGCCGGCATCGGGAGCCGCATCCACTTCCAGGGTGTGATCGAAGGCTTGCAGGCGGGGGAGCTCTATCACTGGCGGATGCGCACGCGGACGCGGTCCCCGTTCTTCCCGCACTCCCCGTGGATCTCGATCCCGGGAAACGCCGCGACGGAAGGGGACCTGCGGATGCACGGGGCACCCGCCGATGCCCCGGAGATCACCCAGCTCGAGGATGGTTTGCGGATCGAGTCGATCCGTCCCAATCCATCGCCGCACGGAGCATCGATCCGATTCCGAATGCCGACTGCCGGGGCGATAGGTCTCGACGTCCATGATGTGGCGGGTCGCCGCGTCGCGTCGCTCGGTGAGAAAACCTTGGAGGCGGGAATGCACACGGTGGACTGGGATGGACGGGATGGAGAGGGCCGTCCGTTGTCGTCCGGAGTGTACTTCCTGCGTCTGCGGATGGGCGAGGAGGAGACCCGCGCGCGGATCGTCATCTCTCGTTGAAGATCCATGGTGCGTTCACGGATCGGTTCCGTCACGGATCGGTCCGGTC
>JAGQHR010000521.1 GCA_020431745.1 Candidatus Eiseniibacteriota bacterium | reverse complement strand
TGCGGCTTGCTCCAGGTGGGTTTGAGCCGCGCGGCTGCGGCGAAGTGCTAGCGCGCGTCCTCCAGGTGTCCCTGCACCTCGAGCACGCCACCCAGATTCTGCTGCGCGAACGGATTGTCCGGCTCCAGCTCCGCGGCGCGCGAGAGGTGCCGGTAGCTTTCGTCCCATTGCTGCCGCATCGCCAGGAGCACGCCGAGGTCGACGTGGGCGGAGCTGAAGTCCGGGTTGATCTCCAGGGCTTCCTGGAACTCGGTGGCCGCCTGGTCGTAGCGCTGTGTGTTGCTGAAGCCCCGCCCCCGCGCGTAGTGCCAGCGCGCGCGGTCGACGTGATAGTGCGCCCAGTTGACGCTCACGATCGCGAAGAGCACGACTCCGGCGGCCAGAGCGAGCCCCGCCCGACGCAGATCACGCGTCCGAGCCCACGTCCAGAGACGCCAGATCGCGAACGCTGCGAACCCCAGCAACAGCGGAACGATGGGGGCGCGGTAGCGCGCGGCCACGAAGAACGGGAGGAAGGAGAGCCACCAGGTGAGGATCAGGACGGAGACGAGGCCGGTCGCCTCGAGCTGCGGGCGTCCCGTCGTTCCGCCGGCCCGTCGTTCCCGGGGCGCTCTCCCGTCGGGTCCGAGCGGATCCGATGGAACATCGGAGTCCCGGTGCTTGCGCCCGGTGATCCAGAGCAGGCCCGCTCCCAGGAGGGCCAGCGCGAAGGCGACGGGAAACCGAACCGGGAGCACCCGGAGCAACGGGGAGTTTTCCCGCTCCGCCTCTTCGACCTTGTTGTGCGACACCTCGAGCGGCCCCCAGAACAGCAAGGTCTTGCGACCCAGGAGCTGGAGCACCCGTCCCGGGTTCGTGCGGATGAAATCGAGCGCGCGTCCTGCGAAATAGCGGGAGACCTGCGACTCGTCGAGCGGCCGGCCCAGCTGACGCTCCAGCTTCGCCACCAGCGGCGGGTAGTCATAGCACGTGTCGAACGGTCCCAGCCCGGCGATCTCTCCCGGGCACAGTCCGTCCGCTCGCTCGTTGTTCCCCATGTAGAGGTTGATGCCCGCGTTCGAGGTGATCCAGACGAGCTGACCTGACACCGCGTAGTTGCGGATCGTCACGGGAAGGATCGCCGCCGCGAGGCCCAGCGCCATCGCGGGCATGCCGACGGTGAGGAAGCGCCGATCGCGCAACCGCCGGGAGACCCACCAGGCCCACACCAGCGCAGCCGGCAGGAAGAGGAGCGCGTTCGGCCGGATCAGCGCCGCGATTCCGCAAACGACTCCCGTGAGGATCCCGATCCTCCAGGAGAGATGCCGGAGCCACCCGAGCAGCAGGTAGGTCACGCCCAGCACGCCCAGAACCATGAGCGGTCCTTCGAGGAACTCACCCTCGTAGTAGATCAGCAGCCAGTAGGCGCCGGTAAGACCGGCCGCGACGAGTCCTGCGCCGTCTCCCAACCAACGCCGCATCGTGAGGAAGGCGAGGAAGACGCCCAGCAATCCGACGACGATCTGCGCGATCCGGGGACCCAGATAGCCCGGGCCGGCGATCCGATAGACCGCAGCCAGGAAGTAGGGATAGGCCGGAGGGCGGAAGTAGGGAGACGTGCGGATCTGCGGATCCGCCTTGACCTCGGGCAGCGACCAATCGCCGAACGCCAAACCGCGCGCCCAATAGTCATGGAAGCCGGCGTCGACCTCCGGAGCGGAGAAGTCGGGAGCCTGCCGAACTTCCTGGAGATAGACGAGACGAAGGGTGGCGGAGAAGAGAAGGATCGCTCCCAGCCAGATCCAGCTGCGGGATGCGATCCCGAGCGCGCCTCCGGCCGGGCGGGTCGGGCGCTTGCTTCCGTCGGGTCCCGATGCGCCTCCTTCGTTCTTTTTGCGTGTCATCCGATCGTGTTCTCCGCGGGTCGAGCCCGCAGTCTATGACAGAGGGTTCCGGAAAGACAGCGTCACCACGATGGATTGGGACATCCGTGGCTCAATTTCGAGCGTCCGATCCGCGGCGCTCTCGACGACGGGCCATCGAAGTCCCTCTCCCGCAACGTCGTGCATGCGTGGCCGGGATTCGGAGTTTCGGGCACGCCGCTTGCACGGAAGGAGGCAAAGACGCTCCGAGGATCCAGCGGAAAGGAGACTGATCCATGAACGAGAAGGAATCCGGGAATCTCAGGCACGCCAAAGTCGGCCCGCGGACCGGGCCGGTCGCCCTGCTCGGCTACGCGGTGCGCGCGTTCGAAGCGGCCGAAGCGATGGGGTTGCCGTACGTCGCGGTGGTGCCCCCGGGGTTCGAGACCCAGCTGCGCGCGGACGGTGTCGCGGTCGAGACCTGGGAGTTCGACAAGCGGAACGAATCTTCCACCCGGCTCTACGAGAGCCTGCAGCGGCAGGGCGCGCGGGTCGCGATTCCGTTGTATGAGGAGTGCGTCGAGTGGGCCGGCGCGCTCAACTCGCGTTTCAGCAGCGACCCTCGAGTGTTCAACCGCTCGCTGCTGTTCCGGGACAAGGCGATGATGAAGCGCAAGGCGCAGCTCAGCGGCATTCGCGTCGGCGTCTTCGAGGAGGTCGATTCCCGCGAGGCCGTCCAACGTTTCTTCGAACGGGTCAATGCGGCCGAGCTGAAGATCGAAGGGGACGACCCGGTTCCCGTGCACATGAAGCCGATCAGCGCGGCCGGCAGCGTGGGGCATCGGATCATCCGCAACGTCTCCGACGTCGTCACCCTCCCCGACACCGCGTTTCCGTGCCTGGCGGAAAGCCATCTCCAGGGCCAGGAGTTTTCCTGCGAGGCGTTCATCCATGACGGGAAGGTGCGTTTCCTCAACGTAACGGAGTACGTGCGACTCGGGGTCTCGCAGATCATTCCGCCCCGGGAAGGCCTCGAGCAGATGCGTCCGCGCATCCATCAGGCCATCGACAAGCTGGCCGGTGCATTCGGTATCGAGCACGGTTTGATCCATCCGGAGTACTTCCTGGACCCCGAGGGCGAGCTCAACTTCGGCGAGGTCGCGAATCGGGTTCCGGGCGGACACATCTTCGAGCTGATCGAGCGGGCCTATCGGTTCGATCCCTATCAAGGCCTCCTGCTCTGCTCTGATCCGGAGTCCACGGAAGACGAGCTGACCGCGTTCTTCCCGGGAGAGGGCGACGCCACCGGGCACGCGGCCAATCTGATGGTCTATCCCAAGCGCCGGATGGTGAGTCGGCTGGAGATTCCTCCGGAGCTGACCGACCATCCGTATTTCGAGCGCCACGACCTGGTCGAGCCGATCATTCCCAAGGTGGCGCCGCGCGAGGGTTTCGGCAATCACTACGGGCGGATCGATTTTTTCGGCTCCGACGCGAACGAGATCTACAACCTGCTCAACCAATACGAGGAGCATGACTTTTACGTATGAACGGACCCGACGCATCGAATGGAGAAAGGACGCTCGCCGATGTGCCGATTCCGGATCCGGACGCGCTGGTTCGCATTGCCGCGCGCTTCGATGAAGCCCTCGATCGTCTGGACGAGGCGCGGGCCTTCGCGAAGACGAGCCACCATGGCGAGGTCTTCGGCGCCGCG
>JAGQHR010000520.1 GCA_020431745.1 Candidatus Eiseniibacteriota bacterium | reverse complement strand
GTACCGCGACATCGGCTTCGGCGAGGGGGACACCGTCTATCGGAGCTGGAGGAGCGGCGTCGACGGCGCGGACCTCAGCCGGTACCCGCGACCGGAACGTGTGATCCGAATCGACTTGGGTGCAGGGCTGTCGGCCGTGGTGCCCACGACCGTGTATGCGGACGATCGCCACCGCACGCTCCCGATCCGCGAGACGGCGACGACCGGCGACGACGACGTCTCGGACTCGACCGGCGAAGGCCCGGCGCCTCTGATGAAGACGACGATTCCCATCGACGGGAAGCCCGAAGGCTTCCGCATGAGCGGGAACGATCGCACGACGCGACTCGCGGCCGTCGTCCTCTGCTGGGCCGTGCTGCGCGAGTTCTATCCCGACTTCGATCTGGGGAGCTGCCGTTCGTGGGACGACTCGCTCCGCGAAACGCTCCGGGAGGCGGCGTTGGATCCGGATCGGGAAGCGTTCCTGTGGACCATACGCCGGATGCTCGCCTGCCTCGGCGACGGCCATGCGGATGTTCATCCCTTCTTTCCGGAGGCGCCGGGGCGACTTCCCCTGTCCTGGCGCTGGATCGAGAACCGGCTTGTGATCACGGAAGTGGCGGATCCCGACGCGGTCACCGGTCGGTCGTCGGTCGATGCCGATGGATCGCCGGGAATCGCCGACGGATCGTCGCCCCTCGCCGGCGGGCCTGCGTTGGCTCGGGGTGACGTCGTCGAATCCATCGACGGCATCCCCGCACGGGCACGTATCGATTCGCTCGGAGCCTTCATCAGCAGTCCGACGGACCGGTGGCGCATCCATCGCGCGACGGAGCGGTTGCTGACGGGGCCGATCGGCGTCATGCGGCGGCTACGAGTCGTGCGCGGCACCGGGGAGCGATTGGACGTGGCATTGCCCCTCTCGCCGACCGCCCGGGTCGAGAACGCGCTCGCGAGCACGCGACGGGAGCCGATCCGCATGGTCGGGGACGGCATCTTCTACGTCGATCTGACCCGGCTGAACGACGAGCAGGTCGAGCGCTTCGTGATGGAGAACACCGCGGCTCATGGGATCGTCTTCGATCTCCGCGGGGGCCCCGACCGCATCAGGCCGATGACGCTGGGACATTGGATCGATCGACCGGTGCATTCACCCGAGTGGCGGGTTCCACTCGTTCACGAACCGGCGCCCGCGTCCTGGATCCACGATCTCGACCCGCGCGATCGCGAGATCAAGTCGACGCGCTGGGCCCTGGACCCCGAAACGCCGCAACTCGATTGTCCCATCGCGTTTCTGATGGATGAGCGCTCGATCAGCCGCGCCGAGACCTACCTCGCCATCGCCGGAACCATGGGGGCCCCGCTCGTCGGATCCCCCAGCGCCGGCACCCTGGGCAACGCGAATCGCGCGACTCTCCCCGGCGGATTCCGCATCACCTGGACAGGGAGGTACGTCTTTGCCGGAGAACGGGATGACGGAACGAACCCGCGCCTATCCGGAACGGGACTCCGTCCGACGGTCCCGGTGACGGCCACGATCGCGGGGATCCGTGCCGGCCGGGACGAACCGCTGGAACGCGCGGTCGCCCTCGTGTCCGGATCATGAAGACATCCGACGGAACCGATAGCCGCCCCGCAGACTCCCCCACACCTGCACGCCACGAGCATCGAAGCCGCGGTCCCAGCTATAGATCATGTCTTCGGTGATGCGCGTTTCCGAGGTGGCGTAGCTGGCGCCGTTCCATTCGCTCCGACACTCTTCCCCCGAGGTACTTCCCACGAACGAGTCATCGCGCCGGATCAGAAGGAGGTCGCATCCGTCGCGGGCTTCCAGGGAATCGGGAGCGAGTCCGACCAGCGGATCCGCTTCGCGCCAACGTCCCGCGAACCGCTGCGGATCCGGGATGGTGAAGGCGCGGCTGCGGAAGGCGCTGTCCGAGAGCGCGGTCACGTGGTAGACGCGCTGCCGGTAGGAAGCGTCGCCCCGTGCGGCCAGTGACTGCTCGACGTAGATCCAGAAGCCGGGACCCCGATCGTTCCAGATGGGCACCGAGTCCAAACGGATGTCGAAGTACGCCGTATCGGCGGCGGCTTGTTCGGCGCTGCTGAAAGACCCGGTCAGCCATTCCTCGAGCAGCGCCGATCCCTCGTTCCGCGTCCCGGGGAGAGAGATCTCCTGATCCCTACGTGGAGGCTTCCCGTCGTCCGGACCCGCACAGGCCCAGACGAGCAGGACCACCGCCAGACACAGACGACGCCGCACGTCCACACTCCTCCCCCGGATCAGACCGGAGCCCAAAGGCTAACGACTGCGATCGCGCCTCTTCAACCAGAGGATGCGATCGCGTCGCTCGGCCGGTCGACCCGGGTCGGGCTCAGGACAGGATCCGCAGGAGCCAGCAGATGAAGGACCCCGCGGTGCAGCCGATGCAGAGCGGATGGGACGGGTTGTCCTCGCAGATCGCCCTCCGGCACTGCTCGATGGCGTCGCAGGCGCGCTCGACCTCCTCGGGAATCGCCTGCGCCTGCGGAACCCCCGCGGCTCGGCCATCCAACCATTCCACGAACCGACGATCCCCCAGGAGCGAGGAGAGCAGACGCGCCTCGTACGAAGCCGCCAGGCCCGCCGCCGCGTCACCCAACGACTCGAGCGCGGGATCCGGAGACCCACCCTCGATCCAGCTCGCATCGAGAGTGCGTCCCTTTCCCGAGAAGTGGTAGCGATCGCTGTGTCGTCCGTCCGGAAGGTTCGCGCTCAACACCTCCAGACGCTCTCCGCCGGCATCCTCGAAAAGCAACACGCCATCGTCCCGGGTCTGGAGCCCCATCTCGTAGACCGGACGTCCCCCAGCATCACGGAGCTCGAACGAGACACCCGTCTCCTCGACGCCCACGGTCCGTCGGAGCGCCAAGGTCTGGTCGAGGAGGTCCGGCGCCAGCGTACCGCCCTCGGACGCCTCCGTCGCGCGTCCAGGGGATTGGACGCGAATCCTCACGCCACTGCCGTCGCCTTCCCGCTCCGGAGACGTCGTCGTAGGAGTCGCAACCTCCGAGAGCAGCACCGTGCCCCATGCGAAATCGAGGTGCAGACTTTCCGGTCCGGCCTGCGGTACGTGTCCGTCGGGCATCGGAGCATCCACGAGCGGCGGCTCCTTCCCACAGGCGCTGAGCAACGATGCCATCCCGAGCCCCAAGCGGGCCCACGTCTTCCACTTCATGTCCATCCTCCATGCTCCGGTTCGGGAGCAGCGGTCGTGTGCTCGGCCGGCTCCGTTCCTCGGACATCGCCGCAGACCGGCCCGCTGATTCCATGAGGGCGAGCGGGGAAGAAGGACGCCGGCGCTGCACCCGGAATCGTCGAGTCTTCGTCCCCATTCCCGGTCCGGAGCACGATCCATGCCCCGATGCCATGCGTGTGATTGAGGTAGACTCCTGCGGCATGAGCACACGATCCGAGTTTTCGCGGCCGGCGCTGTCGCATGCGCACGATCTGTCCCTGCCGGCGGGATACCACTGGGAACCGTTCGATTTGTCACGACTGGAGGCGGTGCTGCACGTCCTCGTGACCTGCGGTCGGCTTTCG
>JAGQHR010000519.1 GCA_020431745.1 Candidatus Eiseniibacteriota bacterium | reverse complement strand
CTCGCCCACGAAACAGATACAGTCGGCCGCGGTCCGCATCGATCCCAGGAACGCCGATGAGGACGTCATCGAAACCATCGCCATCGACGTCGCCGGCCGGGCCGCAAGCACGGCCGAGCTCCGCGTCCATCTCGCCGCCTGCATAGGACCAGCCGGACGGTACGAGAACAGCATCGGATCCCAAGTACAGCTCGGCTTTCCCTTCTCGCGGATGTTGATCTGCGAAGTCAGGCGAGCCGATGATCACATCCGCGTGTCCATCGCCGTTGACATCACCAGCCAGGACGCACTGATAGCCAAAGTGCGCACCGGCTTGGACACCGTCGAGAATCTGAGGAGCGGAAACGACGCCCGAGTCGTTCCCGTAGTAGACGAAGACCCTCCCAGCGTCGGCGAGAAGTCCCACGTCCCAACTGGCCGCGCCGATCACGATGTCGTCGTATCCGTCCTCGTTGATGTCGCCGGCTGTTCCCAAGCTGACCCCAAAGTCCGCGTCGACCTGCCCCCCTGCCATCTCCACCGAGTCGGCGAACTCGCCGTCCTCGTTGCCGAAGTACAGCCGGAAACCACCCAACCTTTCCGCACCGGATCGATGGCCCTGGATGGAGGTGATCACATCGCTGTACCCGTCTCCGTTGAAGTCACCGGCCGTCATGGTCCAGCGACCCATCTGATCCTGGTTGCTCCCGTTCGCCGTCGAGGCAGGTTGCTCCGATAGCGACAGGGCGGTCGTGTTCAGCATCCACAAGAGCGCAATTGCGGCAAGTGCCGGAAACGCCGTTCGGAAAGGCCGAGAGGTCTCGAAGCTTCGCATGATTGGGGTTCTCCCGTCGGTTGTAAGGTTTCTGGGACGGGTCGGTCTCTTTTCCGCCCCATGCTATAGCGCAACCCGAAGCGAGATCCGCGGAGAGAATGCCTTTGAACAGAAAATAGACCTATGAGGGGGGGGCGTTGTGGCGAAAGGGCGGAGCCCGCGTGCCGTCTCGGCATCGTGGGGAACCACCTCGGCGGGCTACGGCTCGGCGTTTTGGCCGTGCTTGATGCGCGCCAGTGGCTCATGGTTCTCGTCTTGAGCGAGGCGCACGTGATTGGGCCATACGGCGACGCCCATGACCAATTGGAGTTCGTGGGGATGGCCTGGCGTGCTAGCTCGGAGATGCGGCGCGACCGGTGCCGACGCTCCGCGAGACCCCGGCGGAGAGGCGGCGTACCCGCTCCAATCCATCGCGGGCCCCTACGTGCCCCGGATCGAGCTGCAGCGCGGCCCGGTATTCCGACGCCGCCTCCCCGTACCATTGTTTGGATTCGTACGCTGTTCCCAGATTGAAGTGCGCTGCCGGACTCTTCCGATTCCTCTCCAGCGCACGCTGGAAGTGAGGAATCGCTTCATCGATACGGCCGAGAGATGCCAGGGCGACTCCGAGATCGTTTTGCACCGCCGGATTCTTGGGGTTACAGGACGCCGCCGTCTGGTATTCCTGAAGAGCCGCCTCCTTGTCTCCCAACTCCCAATACGACATGGCGCGCTGGTAGTGCCACCGGGCGTAGCTCGAACCCGGCTGGATGAGGTTCACGTGGCAGACGACGATGAGACCGAGGAGAGTCGCCCCCCACGCCGCGGAAGTCCGAGCCTGCCTCGAAAGCACCATCCAACCGAAACGCACGGCGAACCATCCGCCGAACAGGAACAGGATCGGAATCGTGGGCACCCGGTAGCGTGATCCGGCTGCGAACGGAAGGTACGAGACCCACCAGAGGAGAGCGACCGCCAACCAGAGCATCCCGGCCTGCCAGGTCTCGTTCGCCAGACCGCGACGTTCGCGAGCAGAGCGCGCGTCCGTCCGTCGGCCGCTACGTCTTCGTTCCCGGACGAACAACATCACGCCGCAGATGGCCAGGGCGAGCGTCATCCCGAAGTCCCATGGGTTCGCGCGCAACGATGGTGAGAGCTTCCGTTCGATCGACACTTCCCGGTTGTCGCCCGGTTCGGATGGACCCCAGTAGTAGATGGTCTTGCGCACGGCAAGCCGGAGCGCCTGGTCGGGATGGGCGAGGATGAAGTCCAGCGCCATTCGGGAGAACTCCCGAGACGCGCCCTGGTAGTCGACCGGACGGCCCAGCTCCATCTCCATCGTCTTGACAATGCCGGGCCAGTCGTAGCACGTGTCGAGCACGCCGTACGGGGTCTCGCCACGCACGGTCCCGTCCGCGTCCGCGTTGTTGCCGATGTAGAGATTGATTCCACCGTTGGCCGAGATCGGCACGAGCTGGTGTCCCACGACCCAGTTGCGGATCGTCACCGGGGCGATCACCACGGTAGCTGCGAGTCCCATCGCCAGACCCTGCCCGACGAGCCTTGAACGGAGCCGCGCATCCGATCGTTGGATCCACGCGAGCCATCCCCACAGCACGGGAATCAGGAGAAGCGCGTTCGGCCTGATCAACGCGAGCACCCCGACGACGATCCCGGCGGCGAGGATCCAGCCGACTCGTTGCCGCCGCTGCCACCTCCAGAGCACGTGCAGCAATCCGAGCAGGAAGAAGGTGGAGAAGGCGGGCTCCTGCAGCTCCCCTTCGAAGTAGGGAAAGATCCAGTAGGTACCGAGCCAGCTCGCCGTCACGAGCGCGGCCCCGCGTCCGCAGACCTGACGAGCGAGAACCCAGCCGAGCAGGACGTTCAGCAGCCCGACCACCATCTGGACGACGCGCGGCCCGATCGGATCGGGACCCGCAACCTTATAGATAGCGGCGAGGAGGAACGGATACCCGGGAGGACGGAAGTACGGGGTTGTCCGCAGCTCCGGATCCGGGTCGTCGCGGGGAGGGGCTTGGTACCCGAACGCGAGCGCACGGGCCCAGTAGTCGTGATAGGCCGCATCGACGTGTGGGACACGATAGTCGGGCGCGCTGTGAACTTCCTGGAGATAGAAGCCTCGCATGAGGGCTCCGGTTGCCAAGATCGACCCCAGAAGAAGCATCTCGATCCGACGTGAGAGGAAAAGCCTGGAGGCGTGGTTTGGCACCTCGCTCTCGCGTCGTGGGCGGAACTCGCGCAACCGTCGCCGAGACCTTCGAGGACGTGCGGCGGCCACGCATCGTCGTTGCATGCGTGCTGTCTTGAGCATTGTTTCTCCGGCACAGGGAGGACCACACCTGATGCCTTCGCCAATGCATCGCTCGAGCCCGGGGGACGGGTCGGAGAGGGCGTTGAATCTCGCGAGCGAGCGTGAACACTTTCTTGCTGCCGCCCAGTAGGTCGCTGAAGACTCCGCCAGCAGTAAGCGGTGTTTCAGCATCCCGCGAGAAAGCGCGCAAGGTCAGGAAGGGGGATTCTCTCGAACAACTTCGGGGAGGGGACTCAGAGAGACCAGGCTCGCATCACACTCGATCAGGATGCGGAGGGGTGCCTCCCTCTCTTGTGCGAACGGTATCAAACCATCTCGCGTGAGAACAAGTCTCAACTGCTGCCATCGATGTTTCCGGGCTGCATTGATCCAAAGCAGAGGAGTAGGCTTTGGGTGGGGTTGAAACACCGGGAGAGGAAGATGGCCAGTTCCTGCCGCACCTC
>JAGQHR010000518.1 GCA_020431745.1 Candidatus Eiseniibacteriota bacterium | reverse complement strand
ACGGGTTGCGGTACGAGATCGTCCTGGAGGCGTCCGACAATCGGAACAACCGCTCGACGGCGCGCCGCGGGATCGTCGTTTCGGCGGGAGAGGAGTCCGGGTTCGAGCTCGGACGCGTCTTCAATCTGCCCAATCCGACGCCCGGCGGGACGCACTTCTTCGGGGACCTCAATCAGGAGGCCTATCTCGAAGTCGCGATCTTCACCCTGGCGGGACGAAAGATCGCCCACCTGCCGGAAGCGCGGCTTACGGGGGACCAGTTCGCCAATCAGGGAATCGCGTGGGACGGACGGGACGAGGACGGCGATCGGCTGGCCAACGGCGTCTACCTGTACAAGGTCAACGCGCGTCCCGTAGACGGAGGCGCATCCCGAAGCCGGATCGAGCGGCTCGTCGTCTCCCGTTGACGGGGCCTTCCACACCGGGACTCAGTCGCGCGAAAGCTCCCTGACCGCCGGAAACTTGACCACCGTGCCGATCGGGAGCACGACGTCTTCCAGGTGCCCGGCGGACACCGGATCGCTCAGCGCACAATGGATGTGCGTCTTCGATCCCATGTGGGTGAACACGCCTTCGTCGTGCGTCGACCAGAACCCGACGAGGACTCCGCTCGCGTGCTCCCGTTCCAGGAGCACCGCTGCGTCCCGGTGAGCCTGGTGGGAGGTCACGCCTTCGGGAATCCGTCTGCCGTCGATCACGTGCCACTGCACGCGATCGAACGGACCTTCGATGAGAAACGGTATCCGCCCCTCCGGCTCCAATCCCAGTGATGCGAGCAGGTGCGGGATCTCCTCGTCGAGATCTGCGAATCCGAGTGGACGATCGAGAACAACGGCGCGCCAGGCCGGCACACGCGCCGTGACGAGCAGATCGGCCTCCGCATCCGAGCTCGTTTCGAAGACGGTCCGCTCTTCCGTGTCGCTCTGTGGATGGGAGAGACCGATCCGCCCGGCGACGATGGTGATCTCACCGGCCAGGCCGTGGAGGGCCCCGATGCCGTAGAGATCCGCACCCGCGGGCAGGTCGGCCAGGAACGCCGCGGGTGTCGTCGGCCGTTCGTGAATCATGGCGCGCATGGAACCGAACACTTGAACCGAAGAGGTCGGTTGAAACTCGAGGAAGTACTGCTTGGGGAGGAAATCGTGCTCGTCCGTCAGTCGGTAGCCAGCACTGGTGAGCTCCGCGATGACCCGCTCGGGGAGGATGCGATACTCCGTGGTGTCGATCGGGAATCGTTTGAACTCTACGATCGCGAGCCGGCCCCCGGGACGGAGACGATCGCGGAGCCGCGCGAAGTAGCTCCGCCGACCGTCGATGTAGCGATAGGTGTTGCAGAGGAAGATCAGATCGAGGGAATCGGGTAACGAAGGATCATCGGGAGTCCCGAGAATCGGCACCACCTGAGGCGTCCCTTCGGCGATGGCGCGCTCGCCCAGATGCGCTACCAGATCGGGTTCGATCTCCTCCGCGAACACCTTGCCGCTCTCGCCGGTCGCGCGCGCGAGCAGTGTCTCGAAGTATCCGATTCCCGCACCGATGTCGGCGATGCGCTGTCCCGGCCGAATCCGGAGCGAGTCGACGACCGTCTCCGGCATCTGCCATGTCTCACGGTGGGCCTGCTCGTCGATGTAGCGATACGGTTGGATCCCGGCGAACGGAACGCGATAGGTGGCGGAGTCAGCTTCGGCTCCGACGCCACCTGCGTCTGTGGAATCGTCTCCGGCCCTCAGGGAGGGCGGGGCCGTCAAAGCCCACGTGCTGACGACCATCGCTGAGATCATCGCGACCCGAGCGATGCGTGTGTAGACCATGAGAACTCCCTCTGCCCCCGCGATCCTTCGGTGATCGGATCCACCGTGGGTTCGCGCGGAGTATCGCACGATGCCGTCGGCCGTGTCCCCCGGCGCGGCCGCGGTGCCGACGATGGAGCCGCCGACCGGGCGCGGCAGCCTCCGGTGCGGGAATTCGGTCGTTTGCCCTGGTCCCCGCGATCGGTCACACCAACGAGCCGGAGTGCCGCAAGCTCCAGATCATCACTGGGCGTCGGGAATCTGCGCCCCTTTCATGTAGCCCGAGGGCGTGCTCCCGGTGCGTTCCTTGAAGATTCGGTTGAAGGATCCCTTGCTGCTGAACCCGGCCTCGAAAGCGATCGCGAGGATCGTGAGATGCCGGGTCGCGGGATCCACCAGCATTCGCTTGGCCTCCTCCACGCGGTAGCCGTTGATGAAATCGAAGTAGCTCATGCCGAGCTCCTGGTTCAGGAGCTGGGACAGGTGGTTGGCGGAGAGCCCGACGCTCTCGGCCAAGTCGCTCAAGCCGAGCTCGGGATCCAGGTACGGTCGAGCTCGTTGCATGTGATCGAGTAGCCGGACCCGGATCTGGGGCGCGTCCGCCGCCGGAAATCCCGATCGGACGTACTTGCTTCCGTTCGCGACAGGCGAGGCCATCGTGCTGCTGACTTGCTCAACCGAGGTGGACGGGAAGCTTTCGGCGACCACCTTCTCGGTTTTGCTGGAAGGATCGGTCGGGCCCGCTTCGTCGGAACGCGACTGCTCATCGGCAGACGTCCCCAACACTCTCGGATGACGAAGGGCAGCGACTCCGACCAAATGGACGATTCCCGTGAGGGCGAGCGACACCAAGTACTCCATCGCCACCGCATGCCTCCTGGCCAGGATCATGGTCAGCATGGAAATGGCACTCACCACGAGCAGCACGCCGAGAGCGGTCGCGAAACGACGCAGCCAATCGACCTCGACGATCGTCGAGCGGGACTCGCGTTCGCGCAAGCGATCGCGGAGCTCGCCGAAAAGCCGGTGGGTGGCCACGAGATAGGCGGCGAGCTGGGCGAGCTGCAATCCCCAGCTGAGGTACCCGTGGATCGGGAGAAACTGCGACGGCGCGGACGGCATCGCCGGTGGAATCGCGATCGCTCCCCGGATCACTCCCGAGTAGGCCGGCAGGCAGTTGACGGCGATCAGAATCGCGGGCAGGAAATGGACCACTCGTGACAAGCGCGACCCGCCGGATCGTCCCAGGAGCGCCCGGGCGTAGAAGTAGAACAACGGACCCTGCAGGAACATCACGGGCGTCGAAAAGAAGATGACATAGCCCCGATCGTCCACTGCGAAGCGGCCGTTGTAGCACGCCAGACACGCCGACAATCAGGCTGACAAAACGGCGAGGAGAGCCGCGAGATAGCCATTGGGGCGGGTCCGGTGTCCCCCGATCAGAAGTGCGGCCAGGAAGAATCCCTGTAGCGTTCCCCAAGAAAAGAGCAGCGACCAGAAATCCATGGCTGTACCTCAGGCCCGATCGACTCGGAAGCAACCCCGCCGCGATCGAGTGTCACCCCCCGGACCGGAGTGATCATCCACGATTCCGGCGACTCAATGGTCCCAACGGGAAGGCTGCGACGCATTTCTTCCGCGACACGACGCTCGGGCACACTGGTTAAATCCTTCAAGCAAAGCGACTTGGCGCCGATCAACCGGGCGGCGCGGCCCCCGCCCCGCGGAGATGTCCCAACCTTCCCGGTGTTGCGACCCTTCCGCCTGTCCCGCCTACCGTCAATCGCAGC
>JAGQHR010000051.1 GCA_020431745.1 Candidatus Eiseniibacteriota bacterium | reverse complement strand
CGGAGCGGTCGGGCAGAGCGGCACGGATCAGAACCCCGGATCGACGCACCACGGCGAGCAAGGAGCGCCCTGAGATGACGACCAATGACAAGAACGCCGGCGATTTCTATGCCGAGTTCGTCAAGGGACTCTGGAAGGAGAATCCGATCTTCGTCCAGGTCCTCGGGATGTGTCCGACCCTCGCGGTGACGAACACCGCGATCAACGCGATCGCGATGTCGACAGCCACCTTCTTCGTGCTGGTGGGTTCGAGCATCCTCGTCTCGTCCCTCCGGAACTTCATCCCCAAGCAGGTGCGGATCTCGACCTACATCATCATCATCGCGACCTTCGTGACCGTCGCGGACCTCACCCTGGAAGCGCTGGCACCGACGGTGCACAAGGCTCTGGGCGCCTTCATCTCCCTGATCGTGGTCAACTGCATCATCCTGGGTCGGCAGGAAGCGTTCGCGGCACGGAACACCGTCCGCCTCTCGATCGCCGATGCGATGGGGATGGGCGGCGGATTCGCGATCGCGCTCACCCTCCTGGGATCGCTCCGCGAGATCCTCGGCAACGGCAGCCTCTTCGGGGTCTCGCTCTTCGGCGACAAGTTCGAGCCCTGGGTCGTGATGATGCTCCCCCCCGGCGGATTCCTCATGCTGGGATTGATCCTGTTGGTGTTTTCCGTGCTGCAGGCCCGCCGCGTACGCAGCGCCCAGTCCGAGAGGCAGGTGGCCTAGATGACGCTGGTCTGGATCTTCCTCGGCGCGCTCCTCGTGAACAACTTCACCCTCTCCTACTTCCTGGGACTCTGTCCGTTCTTCGGGGTCTCGGGACGGCTCACCGTCGCGTTCCGGCTCGGCCTGGCCAGCATCTTCGTGATGGTCATCACCTCCATCTGCGCCTGGCTCCTCAACCGGTTCGTCCTCGTGTACGCGCCGTACCTTCGGCTCATCAGCTTCATCGTGGTCATCGCCAGCACCGTCCAGTTCGTCGAGATGGTGGTGAAGAAGGTCAGCCCCGGACTCTTCCGCGCCCTCGGAATCTTCCTGCCGCTCATCACGACCAACTGCGCGATCCTCGGACTGGCGCTCTTCCAGACGAGCCGCGAGTACAACCTGATCGAAGGGATCGTCTTCGCCCTGGGCGGCGGCGGCGGCTTCACGCTCGCCCTCGTCCTGATGGCGGGGTTGCGGGAGGAAGCCGAGCTCTCGGACATCCCCTCGCTCGTACGCGGCACGGCGATGAACCTGCTCATCGCCGGCATCCTCTCGATGGCGTTCATGGGGTTCGCCGGACTGCTCAGCGCATCCTGAGACGGGGAAGGAGATCGCCATGGGAACGGAGCTCATCGTCCTGGCCGCCATGACCGTCGTCTGTCCGGCCTGGATCTTCTTCCAGCGCTGGATCGCCAAGCACGATCCGGACGCCCCCGGCGTCGAAGGCTGCCGCGGGTCCTGCGGCTCCCGTTGCACCGGTGCCTGCGAACGCGAAACCCAGGTCCATCAGGTCTAGCCCAGCCCCCCCCACCATCGTTCTCGTGAGAGGAGATCGAACCACCGCGGCGGAGTCGCGTTGCCCTCGCCTGCATCTCCCCTGGTGCGGGAACAGGAGGTTGGCGTAGCCTCGTTTCGGTTCGTCCACGACCTCACGATTTCGGGAAGGAGGCTCCCATGAACTGCCCGCGGCACCGCGTCGGAATCGGCATCGCGTTCGTGCTCACCGCCATCCTTTTCACGCCCGTCCACACGGTGACGGCAGCCCCGTACTGGGGTCAGACGGAGATCGAGAGGTACTACGACGGCGCTCCGCCGGCCGCGCCGCCCTCGGCCCCAGCCCCTTCCACCGCGTCCCGTGCGGTGCACGACTACGGCAACGAGTACGCTCTGGTCGCCTCTTTCCTCGACACCTGGCAGGTCACCGATCCGGGACTCGACTTCGGCGGCATCCGGGAAGGCGAGCATCTGCCGGACATCATCCAGACCGACAACACCTCGGAGTCGATCTGGGTCTGGAGCCGCTACTACGAGCTGACCGGTGACGACCAGTACAACGACAACATCGCGGCATCCTGGGCATACTCGATGAACCACCCGGCCTACCTGGAGGAAGGGGGCTCGGAAGCCCTCACCGGGTACTACCGCATGTACAACTGCGGGTGGGCGGTGCGCGCGGAACGCAAGTATCGGGAGATTTTCGGCGATGAGTCCTTCCACGCCTACGGCGACTCCTGCGCGTCCTACATCGCCAATCACACGCTGAGCCAGCCCGCGGCGGGGTTCTATCACTTCCTCAATCCGGCCGTGCTCTCCTGGGCCATCGGCAACCTCCATCAGGCCGGCGTCGCGGCGAGCCGTTCCGACTGGACCGATCGCGCTCTCACCGAGGGACGAAAGGTGAAGGGTTGGGTGGAAGCCGAGCCGACGATCCTGGCCAACGAAACCTGGGCCATGTCGGGAGGCGCCACGCTCTGGGGTCTGCTCGAATCGTTTTTCCAGGAGCGGCCGGACAGCGTGGCGATCTGGGTCCCGAGCTACGCAGCCCAGTTGGACGATTTCTCGACTCCCGGTCAGTTCCAGAACGCTTGGAACGGCTGGTACGCGCTGGGCCACCGCGCCGCGGGCCTCGCGCTGGGAGACGTCGGGCATCTCGCGACCCACATCACGATCACCGACTTCCTGGTCGCGGAGGACGCCGACACGGACGGCGGCATTCCCGCGCGTCCCGAGGAGACCGACGATATGGATCAGACCTGGGTCGCGAACTATCTCGCGTGCTTCGGTCTGACGGACGCCCTGGACGCGACGAGCTCGGTGGGCGAACCGATGGTGACGCAACGCCTCGCACTGGCGCCCAACCCGTCCTCGGATCGGACGACGGTCCGATTCCGGCTCGATCGGCCGGAGCCGGTCACGATCAGCATTCATGACGTGAGCGGACGCCTCGTCGCGGTGCTGGCCGACGAGACGATGGCGGCCGGATCACATGAGATCGTCTGGGACGGGCAGTCGGATCGCGGCGTGCCCGCGCCGGCAGGGCTCTACTTCGCGACGCTGAAGCGCGCCGGCGAACGACTGGACCAACGGCTGGTGCGGCTGCGCCGCTGATTCAGGACAGCTGCTGATTCAGGGCAGCTCGCTCTGATTCAGGGCAGCTGCTGTGCGCGAACGGTCAACACCCGATCGGTCGGATAGCGCACGTCCTTGGCATAGAGGAGCACGGTGTAGGACACCTTGGACGGTCCCTCGAACTGCGTGCGATCGATCACGGTGTCGCGGTTCGGCCAGACGAACGTGTAGTAAACGGGACCGTTCTCCAGGAGCACGTCCACGGTGTAGGAATCGGATTCGGGGTCCCGCTTCATCTGATACTCCGGCCCCGCGGTCCAGTTGTTGAAGTCTCCGATCAGATAGGGCGCCCCGACCGCGTCGGGCACGTTGAAGACACCGAACTGGGCGAGCAGGTAGGGCATGAGCTCCTTCGAGCCGGAGGTGCTGGATCGCGGCCGAGGCGTCGAATGCGCCCAGTCCGGCGTCGCCCGCAGATCGTCCGGGAACAGGATCGCGGTGTTCGGCACCTCGTACTCATAGCGGCGGGATACGAACTGATCCGAGCTGAGGTCCGCGTACCGAATCTCCCGCGTGGCGTGCGGCGCGACTTCGGCGGTGAACACGTAGGTCGGTCCCTCGATCCGTGGCGCTGCCGTGCAATAGGTCTGATCCGTCCATCCGTTCTTGACGAAGCAGACCGTGCAGTCCTCCGTCGCATAGTTCGGATCGCGGGGGAGATCGACGCGAACCTCCGGCCGGATCTCGTCCGCGAACTCCGTGTAGTAGCGCGGGCTCGGCTGGATGCGCAGATCCAGCTCGTCATCGCTCACGACGAACCGGCGCGAAAAGATCACGCCCCCGGTATCCTCGTCGTAAACCTCCAGCAGGTAGTTGCCGCTGCGGGGAAAAGAGACCTGCGGATTCGGGAATTGGTAGGAGTATCGGATGTACTGGAAGTCCACGCCGAAGTAGTTCTCGTAGTCGAGAATCCGGTCCGGGCTCGGCATCGGACGCGGCTCGGGAGCATGCGAGGGAACCCATTCCCGACTCGCCGGCGTGAACTGGATCGAGTAGGTCGACGCCACCGAGCCGAGCACGTCGAACTGCAGGCTCAACACATCCCGGGACTCCAGTCGGATCAACGGGATGGTGTATCCCGGTGCGAATCGAACCTGCAGGAGGTCCTCGGCCGCCTGCGCGGACGCCGCGGGGTGCGGCTCCCTCGCCGGCTCGGAAGCACCCGCCCCAGGCCCGCCGGGCCCCCCGCCCGACGCACAGCCCATCCAGATCAGTGGGATCGCGGCGAGGCTCACGAGCCGACGACGACGCCTCGCGTGGATGCGCCCCGCCTGGACACGACCCGACTCCCCGACCGACCAAGTCATTGCATGCACGAGAGTTCCCCCGACGCAAAGTGAGTGTGCACGACACCGGGGGGATTGTCGGCGCTCCGGCCCGTGAAATCAACTCTGCGGTCGACTCCGATTCGGGGATCCCCGCTTCTCGAGGGACCCAGACCGTGACACACTCCCCGGAATGGGCGATCGGACCGGGCCGGACAGCAGGAACAGCTCGAGATGACCCTGGCCACACCGTGGTCAGATGGGACGCGGCCCTAAGAGCCTGCCGGAACCGGGCGCGTCCTCTCCCATGTCGGCAGGTCGACGTGCCCGTCGGTCCCCAGTCCCGCCAGGAGCAAGCCGATCGGGACCGCCTCGAGCCAGATCCGATACTCGTGGATGACCCCGCAGGTCACGGTCGAGATCACGAAGGCACCCAGCAGCGCGAGCCAGGGCCACCGGTCGCGCTTCATGAAGAACGGCGCCGCCACGAGCCAGCCAGCGTTCGTGAAGATCGGATGGAAGGGATGCTCGAAGGAGACCAGGTAGCGCAGGTTGTACCACAGCCGCAGCGAGTGCGGCTCCTGGGGAGAGCAATAGCCGACGAGCTCGATGAAGTGCGGCTGCCAGCCGGTGATCGTCTTTGTCGCAAGGCGCCCCACGATCGCGGCGATCAGAAAGATGAGCGCGGGTCGATAGCGACGGTGCAGGAGCGGCAGCAGGAACACGATCCCGACCGTCTCCTTGAAGAACATCCCCAGCAGCACGATGACGCCGGTGACCACGACGGACGTCCTCCGCGCGATGAGAAGCAGAACGAGGGTCATGAAGAAGAGCGCCGGCATGTCCCACGGGTAGACCCGAGTGGCTTCTCCACCCAGTATCGCGGGCAGGTAGGCGAAGCAGATCGCCGCGAAGTTGACGAAGATGGCGAGCAGACGGTGCCGCCAGTCGTGCAGCGCGACCATCCAGAGCAACGATACGGCCCCGAACCAGATCGCCACCCACCATCCAACGCGCAGGACGAACCCTTCGGCCGTATCGGCGTCGGTAAACCAATACCCCAACGCGGCCGACCCGACACGCGAGACCCACGGTTCATCCCAACGGGAAAGATACGCAGGCCACCCTTTCGCCAGAGTGGCGAAGGTCTCGTAGGTGTGGTGATGGAGGGACGCCGCCTGAGCGGAGATCACCTGCAGGATTACCGCCAGGGCCGCGGTCACGAGAAGACATCCCGCGGTTTCCCGAATCGTTCTCACCCGCCCGGTGCCTGCTGGCGTTCATGAGGTTTCACCGGGGGAAAGTAGCACATCCCGGTCCTGCGGGATGGCGCACGCGGGACATGAGCGCGCCGGATGCGGACCGCTCGACAGTGGCGCGTGCGATCCGCCCCATCCGTTGAGTCTGGACGGGCGCCCGCACTCCGTCACCGGGATGCTCGAAACGGTTGTCCCGGGGCCTACCGGTCGTTCCCGTCGGGACCGTCCGGGCCGTCTTCCGGCTCGTCGCCCTCGTCAGGTTCGTCTTCGTCGTCGCTACCGAAGCCGCGGTCCAGCAGGCGACCGGCCGAGCTCACGCGGATCTCGACCTCCCGCCCATTCTCCATCCAATCGGCTTCGAAGAAGGTCTCCCCGTTGCGGACGACCTCCTCGACCTCCGAGACCTCATGGGTCCCGGCTTCCCGGAGGATCGTCGCCCGCACCGCGGCCGGCACCTCGTCGAGTGACACTTCGCGGTCGGCCTGAGTCGCCGGGGCGAACTTCTCCTCGGACGAACGCGCGGCCGATCCCTTCAGGACGTAGACCGCTCCGGCAGCCAGAATCAAAGCGGCAATGGACGCTCCCAACATCCTGCGCATGAAGAGCTCCTTTCCTTTGTCGGGGCATATCACCCCTCCGTGATACTGCGTCGTCCCGATGAAGGGAAGATGAGAAAGAGTTTCCTGGGCGGCCCCGCGCGATGCCCCATACAATCGATGCATGCGCGTTCTGCTCGTGGAAGATTATACGCCCCTCCGCAAGTCTTTGACCAAGGGACTACGCGAGACCGGATACGCGGTGGACCCCGTCGCCGACGGCACCGAGGCGATCGAGTATCTGAACGCGAGCGATTACGATCTTGTCGTGCTCGACCTGATGCTTCCGGGGATCGACGGTTTCGGGGTGCTGCACCACCTCCGGGACCGACATCACCCGGCCCGGGTCCTGATCCTGACGGCCCGCGATCACGTCGAAGATCGCGTGCGCGGACTCGATCTCGGCGCGGACGACTATCTCGTCAAACCCTTCGCCTTCGAGGAGCTCACCGCGCGACTGCGCGCCCTCCTCAGAAGGAAGTACGAGACCGAGCCGACGCTCCAGGTCGGAGACCTCGTGATCGACCCCACCGCGCGAGTCGTCCGGCGCGGAGACCGACGGATCGATCTCACCGCCCGGGAATACGCGATCCTGGAAGCGCTCGCCATGCGCGCCGGGTCCATCGTCACGCGCGAGGAGATCTGGGAACGGATCTACGACTTCCGCGAGGAGAGGGGCAGCAACGTCATCGACGTCTATGTCGGATACCTGCGCAAGAAACTGGAAGCGAACGGCGGCAGCAGGCTCCTGCACACCCGCCGCGGGCTCGGGTACACGCTGGAGGAGTCGTAGTGCCCCCGCGATCCTTGCGTGCGCGTCTGCTTCTGGGAATCGCGGCCGCGTTGCTCGCCGTGTTCTCGGCCGCCGGTCTCACCCTCGACCAGGGCGTCCGGCGTTCCGTGCAGGAACAGGTCGACCGCGAGCTCCGCGGCAAGGCGATCCTCCTGGCGTCGGCCGTCGAGGTCACCAAGACCGGGCTCGATGTCTCGTTCGCCGACCTCGACATGCGGGAGTTCGAGACCGATGCCGATCCCTCTCTACTGGTCATCACGTCATCGGCCGGAGAATCGCTCTACCGCTCCCCCTCCGCGGAGAGCCTCGAGGTGCACGCCCGGGATACGCAGGGGAGCCTCGACCTGTCCTCGCTCGATCTCGCGGGACATCGGCTGCGCGCCGTCGAGGTGAGCTTCGCGCCCCGACTCGATCTCACCGACGAGGATGACCTTCCGGTGGGGCTCGCGGACAGCGCGGCGATCGCTCAATCCCTCCGGATCCCGTGGATCCACCTTTTCCTCGCGCGCGACATCGCGTCGGTCGATCACCTGTTGGCACGCCTGCGCCTCGCGTTGATCCTGATCGGGGGGGCGGCCGCCTTGGTCGCTCTCGTGCTCATGGGCACCGTGATCGGAAGAAGCCTGCAACCGGTCGACGAGCTCACGAAACAGATCGCCGGCCTGGACGAGGCGCACCTGGCGAAACGAGTGGAGGTCCGACACGCTCCGCAGGAAATCGGACCAGTCATCGATCAGCTCAACAACCTGCTCGCGCAGTTGGAAGCTGCCTTCGAGCGGGAACGCACGTTCAGCGCGGACATCGCCCATGAGCTCAGAACGCCGCTCGCCGGGCTCCAAACCACACTGGAGGTGACGCTGGCCCGCGATCGGCCCCCCGAGGAGTATCGGGAGGCGCTGCACGACGCGCTCGGGATCGTGGGACAGCTGCGCCATCTGATCCTCCGGCTGCTCGAGCTGGCGCGGTTGGAGGCCGGTCTGGTGCCGGTTTCGGAAGAGCGGATCGATCTGCGCGATTCCCTGACGGCGACCTGGCGACATCTGGAGAAGTGCGCGCGGGAGCGGCGTCTCGACGTCGTCTGGGAGCTCGGCAGCGACACCTTCGTGCTCACGGACCGTGCGCTCGTCGAGTCGGCCATCCGCAACATCCTGGACAACGCGGTCGCCCATGTTCCACCGGACGGGCGAGTCGAAATCGCGATCCGGGGACCCGATTCTGGCGCGCTCCTGCACCTGCGCGTTGCGAGCTCCGGAAGCACGGTCCCGGCCGAGACCGTACCGATCCTGCTCGACCGGCTGACGAGACGCGACCCGGCACGCAACGCCTCCGAGGGGCATGCCGGACTCGGCCTTGCCATCGTGCGTCGGATCGCCGAGGCGATCGGCGCTCCACTCTCGGTGACTTCGGAGCTGGGAGGAGACTTCGTGGTCGACCTCGCGTTGCGGACTCGCCGCTGATCCACCCGTCGGGTCTGGCACGAAGATCGGAAACCTGGCACCATCGCCGTCATGTCCGAACCAGTTCGCGATTCTGAAACCTGCCAGGTCTGCGGCCGCCGGGTGCCGCAGGTGGAGATGCTGGCCGGGGCCGCCCTCCGCACCCCGGTCGCGACTCTCGTGCGCCGCGACCATCCCGAGTTCGACCCGAAGGCCAGCATCTGCCAGCCTTGCAACGCTCGCTATCGCGCCGAGTACGTCCAATCGATGCTCGAGGACGAACGGGGCGACCTCTCCAAGCTGGAACGGGAAGTGATCGAGGCGCTCCGCAATCAGGAGCTGGTGGCGGCGAACCTCAACGAGGATTTCGGCGAGAAGCTCACCCCGGGCCAACGGATCGCCGACCGGGTCGCCACCTTCGGCGGGAGCTGGGCGTTCATCATCCTTTTCGGCGTGGTGATCCTGGCCTGGATGTCGCTCAACGCCGGGCTGCTGCTCTCCAAGCCGTTCGACCCATATCCGTTCATCCTGCTCAACTTGGTGCTCTCGACATTGGCCGCGTTGCAGGCGCCCGTCATCATGATGAGTCAAAATCGGCAGGCGGCCAAAGATCGACTCCGCTCCGAGCACGACTACCGGGTCAATCTCAAAGCCGAGCTGGAGATTCGACTGCTCCACTCGAAGCTGGACGAGCTGCTTACGCACCAATGGCAGCGGCTTCTCGAGATCCAGCAAGTGCAGATGGACGTGCTCGAGGAGCTGGGGCGGTATCGCAGCGGCCCACCGCCGCCGGAATAGTCCGCGCGCAAACTTCCGACCTCCGAGGAGTGCCGTGCACGAGGAAAGCCCCCCCACAACACGCGGTCAGCTCCCGTCCGGTCCACCCCGCCCCGGACCCGACCGGCCGACGCCGGGTGGAATCGCCCGACGCGCACTCTGGCCGTTCGCGTCGGGGATGCGCACGCTCGGACACGATCCAGCCCCGCTCTTCATGGCCGCCGGTATTCCACTTCCGTCGGAAGGCGAAGATCCCGACGCGCGAATCGCGACTCCAGCGGTGTTGACGCTTCTCGATGCGGCCGCATCGGCAACGGGCGACCCCAATCTTGCGCTGCACATCGCTCAGAGCGCCGAGGTCGCGTCGTACGATCTGCACGCGTACGCCTTCCTCTCCAGTAGAAACCTCGGGGACGGGTTCGACCGGCTGTGCCGGTACCAGCGGCTCATCCACGACACCACGCGAGTTGTCCGCGAACGCCGCGGCCATCGACAGGTGATTCGCCACCTATTGCCTGGTGGCGGCGCGATTCCACGCCACAGCGCCGAGTTCCTGATCGGATCCTGGGTGCGCTTCGCCCGGCTCGCGACGCAGACGCAGTGGGCGCCCGGCGAGGTGCGGTTTGCGCATCCGGCACCGCCAGATGCTGCGGAACACGCCCGTTTCTTTCTCTCGCCGGTTCGATTCGGCACAGGAGAGAACGCGATCGTCGCGGATGACGCAGCACTCGCGATTCCGTGCACGGCCGCGGAATCCGGGCTCTCCGCGATGTTGGACCGGGTCGCGGACGAGGCCATGCGGAAGATGCCGGAATCCCCTGACAGCGTGGCCGATCGCGTGCGCAGAGCGCTGCTCCCGGAGCTCCGCGGCGGCGAGCCGACCCCCGCCGCCGCCGCTGCTCACATGCGCGTCAGCGTACGTACTCTCCAGCGCCAGCTCGCCGCCGAGGGCACGACGTTTCGCGACCTGCTCGACCAGCTCCGACACGAGCTGGCGATTCGCCATCTGGAGTCGTCACGACACGCGATCGGAGAGATCGCCTTCCTCCTCGGCTTCGCCGAAGTATCCACGTTCCACCGCGCCTTCAAGCGCTGGGCCGGAAAGTCCCCATCCGAGTATCGCCGCGGCGCCTGACCACCACGCTGGAACCGTCACCGGACCACACCCGACAGCCTGGCGCCTCCGGCCAACTATCCTGGCGCCCCGGGTCAACCGCCCTCATCCACCGGTTCCGTATGGTTCGACGTGAGGATGGCGGTTCGGAGACCCGAACCTCGAAATTCGGATCCAACGAGATGAGGTGAGCCATGTCAGCAACATCCCCGCAATGTGTCGGCCCGCATCCCCTACTGGCGGGAATCTACGCGCAATTTGCTTGCCCCAGCGGATGGAGGGGACGGGTCGTGGGCCATCTGATGGCGGTCAAGAATCGAGGCCGAAGTCGGATGGTCCTGGAACAGCTCGATCTGGAACCCGGCGATCGCGTATTGGAGATCGGTTTCGGCCCCGGCGTGGATCTCCGGACGGTGTCTCGTCGTTGCGAGTGGGTCGCCGGCATCGACCACTCCGAGGAGATGCTCCGCCAGGCCCGACGACGCAATCTTCGGGCGATCGAGACGGGCGGGGTCGAGCTGCGTCGCGGGACGGCCGAGGCGCTTCCGTTCGATGACGACAGCTTCGACAAGGCGTTCTCGATCAACTCCGTGCAGTTCTGGCCTGATCTCGACGGCGGGATCCGGGAGCTTCGCCGCGTCCTGCGCCCTGGTGGCCGGGCTGTCTTGGCGATCCAGCCTCGGCAACCCCGGGCGAACCTCCGGATCGCGCGATCTTGGGAAACGAAGCTCGTGCGGGAGACCCAAGCGGCTGGATTCTCCTCCGTGCGTGGGGTCCTA
>JAGQHR010000517.1 GCA_020431745.1 Candidatus Eiseniibacteriota bacterium | reverse complement strand
CGGAGATCGGATGCGATCTATCGCGTCGGCGGGGAAAGGTCGTGCGGGCGCCGGCTCACGATGAGCACCGGACCGTGCCACCGGAGCTTGCGAAACCCGAACAGATGGAAGATCTCGAGGGGAAACCAGCGTGCGATCCGGGTATCCACGACCAGGGAATCTTCCCGGTCACGATGCCGGGTAACCCCGGGCAACAGCTGGAGCAGCACCGCGAGCCGCGCCCGCCGGAGCATCGTCGAGACGAAGAGCCAGAACGGTTGGACATCGCTCGCGAGAAAGAAGCCGTCCTCGCCCAACCCCTGGTAGAGCGGCATCAGCACCCAACCTGCCCAACGGGCCCGCACCTCACCGCGAACATCGCGCGCGAGAAGGCGGCCCGGCGCGACGCGATCGAAGCTGGAGAACCCCGGCTCCATGCGGAAGCCGTCGCGCGGACCGATCGAGTGCCGGTAGCGCACCTCCACGAGATGCGGACGACTGCCGCGCGCCCGACGCAGACGCACGCGCGCCTCCCGCACTTCGGGAAGCTCGGTCCCGAGGATCCCGGCGTGATAGAGCGCGAGCCAGATCAGGCTCGCGTGATTCTCGACGGCCGCGGGCGAGCTGTGCTGACCGCCCTCGCAACCCAGCGTGACGTAGCCTTGCCGGTTGACGTGCTCCAGCAACGTTCCGTCGAGCTGTTCCTCCAGCCCGAGGATGATCGGCAGCGGAACGTGATCGGCGAAGGCGCGGTTGCGCAGGGTATCGCCGAAGAGGACGAACGGGATGCCTTCCGCGGATGTGGTGTGCAGGTCCAGGTAGTAGGCAGCGCCCCCGGCGGCCCCGAGCTCCGCGTCCAACACCTGGAGGAGCTCGAACATCTCCGCGTCCTCGGGATCGGCGCGTTCGGACTCGGCGCTGCTGCGGATTGCTGCGACCCGCTCGGGAGTGAACTGGCGGTTGAGATCCTTGCTCAGGAACCGGCGGTCGGCCGCCAGGGCGCGCGTGTTGCCCGCGATCACGACGATCTCTCCGGCAAACGGGGGCGCGAGCTCCTGCAAGCGTCGCAGGACCCGCTCGCCGGCGCGCAGACCGGCGGGCTCGTTGCCATGGATGCCGCCCAGGACGACGAGCTTGGCGCCCGATCCCGACGCATACCTCCCCACGAGCCGGGGCACGGCTTGCACGAGCACGGAAGACGCGGACACACCCACCTCCGGAGGAACCTCTCCGCTCACTCCTTGAGCTTCTGCGCCAGCAGATCCGCAGCGACGTCCATGAAGTCGCTCTCGGTGATCACGCCGACCAGCATCGCGTTCTTCACCACCGGCAGGCAGGCGATCTTGAAGTCCCGCATGATCTCGATGGCCCGCAGCGCCGGCGTGTCCGGCGCGATGCAGATCGGGTCTCGCTTCATGATATCGGCCACCGCGAGCGTCTTCTCCGATCTGGGATTCCATCCATCGGCCATCGCGCGCAAGAGGGCCCGGTAGGACACCAGCCCCACCAGACGCCCCTTGTTGTCCTCCACCAGGACGTGCCGGATCCTCTCCCATTTCATGAGGTTAGCGACCAGGTCGATGGGCTCGTCCTGGGTCACCGTGAAGAGGTCCTTGGACATGAACTGCTCGACCCGGAGGAAGGTGTGCTTCCAGCCTCCGGACTCCTCGAGCCGGGCCGGCTCCCACTCCGCCACCGGACGACCGCTCTTCTGTCGTTCGATGAGGGCGGCCACCAGCGCGTTCATCCGTTCGTTCGGGTTCCGCTGCTGGTCCATCAGCGCGAGCGATTTGAGCATCCAGGCGGCGCCTGTCTGCTCTTTGGAGACCCGATCCTCGATTACCTTGAGGTACCGCGCGGCGTCCTCGTCGAGGATCTTCCCGCGGCGCAAGCCGTCCGCGGCCCGGGGCAGCAGCTCTTCGAGAATCAGTCGCTGCGCGGGCCACGTCTTTCCGTCCGTCCAGGTGAACTGCGCGTGCAGCCCGAGGCGTGCTGCCGAGAGGAAGTTGTTCTTCACCTCCCCGAAGTCGAGCACCTTGGAAACGTCCTCGTACTGATGCGCGAACTCGCTCATGAGACCGAACCAGAACGCCGCATTCGCGACTTCGTCGATCACCGAGGGGCCGGAAGGCAACACTCGGTTCTCGATGCGCAGGTGCGGCTTGCCGTCGGTGATCCCGTAGCAGGCCCGATTCCAGCGGTAGACGGTGCCGTTGTGGAGCCGCAGGGCCTGGAGCTGGGGCGCCTGGCCCTGAGCCAACGCTTCGAACGGGTCCTCGCACGCCTCGATCCCGACCAGGGTGCGGAAGTGCGCGATGTCTTCCTGGTAGAGCTCGAGGACCGAGTCCTTGACCCAGGCGTCCCCGAAATAAACTCGCGGACGATTCTCCCGCGGATGGTAAGTCGGTCCGCGCGTGTCCACCGCCTGTTGGAAGAGCGCGATGCGCGTCTCCCGCCACAACCGGAGGCCGAAGAGGAGCGGCGAGTTCACGGAGGCGGCGAGCACCGCGGGCGCGATCAGCTGGGCCAGGTTGTAGAGGTTGACGAACTCGGAGGCCCCGACCTGGAAGTGGACCTGGAAGCTCGCGTTGCACGACTCGAGCATCACCGAGTTGTGGGTGACGTTGAGCTCGTCCTGCCCCTTGATATGGAAGCTATAGCTGCCCCCGCGCAGCTTGGTCAGGGCGCGGTTGAGGACGCGATACCGCGGGAGCGGCGTCATGTTGTTGAGCTCGAGATCGGACTTCAGAAGCGTCGGCAGGATTCCGGTCAGCGCGACGTCGATGCCCAGCTCATGCGCAGCCGCTCGCGCGCGGTCCACCCGCTCGTTGAGCTGCTTCTCCATCTGGCTGAGACAGTCGCCGCCCCAGGTGAACGGATCGAGATTGATCTCGAGATTGAAGAGACCGAGCTCGGTCGTATATCCGTCGCCGAGGTGCTCCAGGACTTGCAACGATCGGGGCGCCGGACGCCAGCTGCGTTCGACCAGGAACAGCTCCTGCTCCGCACCGATGCGACGAACGCCGGTCTCGAAACCATCGTCTTCGAGAATCTGCTCGAGCGCGCGCAGGTCCGCGAGGAGGTTGCGCATGAACGAGCGCTGCTTTTCCCCACGGAGGCGGGCTTTGATGTCCTGGGTACCCATAGGTCGCCCGTAAGTCTAGACCTTGGCACAAGAAAGCGCAATTTCCCTTGCGTGGGGACGCAGCCCGCGGACGACGCCCGGCAGCCGGGACGCATCCTGGGGCGTCGCCACGGCCCATGAGAAAGGGGCTTTGTCCGGTTCCTCGCCGGGACGCCGGTCCCCGGAGAGTCGGCGCACCGGGAGCTGGTACAGTGGACGGACGGAGACGCGACCTTACGTCCCGTTGAACTTGCGAGTCTTCCCATCACGGGCGAGGCTCGGGACGGCGGCAGGACCGCCCGGAGGATCGGATCCATGACCGAGGTGTCGCTTCATCGCCCGCCCGCATCGCTGAGCACCGAGGAGACCGCGCGCTACAGCCGGCACCTGATCCTGCCCGAGGTGGGAGTCGAGGGACAGCGGCGCCTCAAGCAGGCGAGCGTGCTGCTGGTCGGAACCGGCGGATTGGGAGCGCCG
>JAGQHR010000516.1 GCA_020431745.1 Candidatus Eiseniibacteriota bacterium | reverse complement strand
AATGCGGCGCCGGATCCACCGAGTCGCGACGACCTCCGGTCTGTCCGACATCACCGTGGCGTCGCAGGGCGCGCCCAATGTTCCACTCGGACAGAGGATCGCGACCCTGCTCGATCGCACACGGGACGGCTGGTTGGAGCGCGTGTGATGCGCGCGCTCGGACGAACGCTTCTCCTCCTGGCCGCGCTCGCGGCGTGCGGCATCGGGTCGGAGATCGTCGTCCGGCTGCTCGGGAGCATCGATGTCAACGGCCAGTTCCATCTCCACGGATACTGGGTTCGCCCGCGCCGGCTTCCGGTTCGCTCGTTCGAGCAGAACATGCGTGCCTACGAGAAGTCGCCGGACAACGCGCTGGGGTACGACGCCGAACTCGGCTGGTCGCCCCGCCCCGGTCATGCGAGTGCGGACGGGCTGTATCGGTATGACGCGATCGGGGCGAGGGCCGACCGCGAGTACGCGAGCGAGCCGGACAGCGGGGTCGTGCGCGTTCTCCTCTTCGGAGATTCATTCACCCATGGTGACCTGGTCGCGCTCGAAGATACGTTCGAAGAGGTCGCCGCCGCGGCCGTCGACGAAAGCCTGCAGGCTTCGCCGGGGGGGCCGCCCTTCACCGGCGTCGAGATCGTCAACCTCGGCGTACCCGGGTATGGATTCGATCAGGCCTATCTCCGCTTCCACCGGGAAGCGGAACGATTGCATCCCGACATCGTGGTGTTGGGATTCCAGCCCGAAAACGTCAAGCGCGTAACCAATATCGTGCGGCTCTTCTACTATCCGCTGTCCGGCCTGCCCTTCTCCAAACCTCGTTTCGTTCTGAGTCGAGGCAATCCCGGGGACGGGACGGACCGTGTGAGCGAGACCTTCGCCGACGACGGGGACGCGCCCGCCCTGTCGCTCGTCAATCAGCCCTGTGCGACGCCGCGCGAGGTAGCCGCCATCGTCCGGGATCCGTCGGCGTGGACCCTCTGTCGGTACGAGGCCTACTTCGACGAAGCCGACTATCGGCCGGCCTGGTGGCGGGCCAGCCGCTTCCTGTCGTTCACCGCGGACGTCTCGGAAGCGCACCTGCGCCCCGAGCAGAGTCCTTTCGACCCGGACGCGGAATCGGCCCGCATCACCCTCGCGCTGATCGATCGCTTCGCACAGGAGAGCGAGGCGATGTCCGCGCGCTTCCTGGTGCTGCACCTGCCCACATACGCCTATCTCGATCGATGGAGGAAGCTCGGCCGGCTCGAGTATCAGGATCTGTGGGACACGATCGGAGCCCGCCACTCCGTGATCGGGACGGAGTCCGCGCTCTGGCAAGTTTGCGGAGACGAGCCCCGAGCGCTCTTCCACCACTATCACTACAACGAGCTCGGCCACTCCGCGGTCGCGCGGGTGCTGGCCGACACTCTGCTGGTCGAGATGAGACGACTGACGGAATGATCTCGTCGATTCAGCGAATCCAGGAGACCTGACGCGTCTCCCGATCGCCTCCGGTCTGCAGTCGGTAGAAGAAGATGCCGCTGGAGACACGATGTCCGCGTTCATCCCGACCGTTCCACGAGACGGAGTGCGTCCCGGCGGGCAGGGTCTCATCGACCAGCATCCTGACCAACCGTCCCGCCGGATCGTAGATCGCCAGCCGCGCGGGTCCCGCCACACCGAGCCCGAAGAGGACGTCGACGCGATCGTCGCCGAGCCCCGCAGGATTCGGACGCGGACGATCGAGGAAGAACCGCGGCGCGGAATCCGAAGGATCGACGGAAGTCGGCGAGCCGGTCGTGCCCTCGGTGGTGATTCCCGGCGAATAGGTGCGCATGTCGTCGAAGGCGTACGCGACGTAGCCATAGGTCGTCGCCGGATCGAGCCCCGAATCGACGAACGGCACCGTGGCGTGGTCCTCGTTGCGGCGATAGATCACGGTCACCCCGGGCTCGATCACCTCACCTTCGGAGAAGATCTGGCCATCGACCGGTCCGTCCCAGACCGCGCCGCCTTCGAGGCGCACGATCAGGTTCCCGGTGAAGTCCACCGGAACGTCCTGCATCCAGGTCAGGCCCAACGACACGGGCGTGGGACCGACGACCTCGAAGCTGTCAGGCGACTCCGGCGGATAGAGGTCGAACCCCACGATCGAAGCGAGCTGCGGTCCCTCCGGCACGTTCGTCCCCAGAACACGCGCGCTCCAGGTTCCGGGCGTGGGCGTCGTCACACTGATGTTCTCGACGTTGTTGAGGGAATCGACGCCCTGCACCGCCGGCAGGCTCGGCAGCGCCGGATCCAGCACCCAGGGTCGGATCTCCGTTCCCTCCGGGTCCACCAGCACCAGGTCGAGGTCGTTGACCAGCGCGGGATCGGCATTGGGAGCCCCGTCTGGATCGTCCCAGGCGAGAACGATCACCAGCCGGGGCAACCCGATGAGCCCGCCGGGCACGTGGAACGGGAACTCGATCACGTCGTCCTGGGAGACGTCGAACGCGACCTGGGTATCCGCGAGGATCGCCCGCGCCGCCGCCCGGACGTTGATCCGGCCGTGTCCGAACCGGTAGTCGGGTCCGGCATTGCCGAGGTCGACGGCGGTGTCGCACAGCATCGCCTGGAGCATCGACGGAAAAGAGAACTCGCCATAGCGGCCGTTATACGCTTCGTAGAGCAGCGCGACGCTGCCGGAAGCCGCGGCTGCCGCCATCGAGGTGCCGCACCAACCCGGTCCGCCGTAGGTGTCGTTGTTGAGCGTGGAGTGGATGTAGCCCTCGCCGCCGTTCTCGCATCCGGGAGCGCAGACGTCGGGACGGATCCGACCGTCGTCGACCGGTCCCCAGGAGGAAAACTCGGTCATCGTGTCGTCATCGGAGTTGGTCGCGCCCACCACCAGGATGTTCTTGGCCGGCTTGGGCGGATTGATGCAGCCGTAGCCACCCTCGGTCAGCGGACAATCCGCGTCGTCCCGCTCATTGCCCGCGGAGAAGACGATCGTCATGGGTCGTCCGCCCGAACCGAGCACCAGAGAGTCGAGGTCGGGTGCGATGAAGTCGTAGTCCCCGAAGATGTCGCAGTTGGACGCGCCGACACCGTAGCCCCAGGAGTCGTTGTGCACCTGCACCGCGTAGGTTCCGGCGGCATCCCGCATCTCCGAGATCACGTCGTCGAAGTAGTCCCATCCGAAGATCTGCGCCGCCGGCGCCATGCCCCGCCACGCGAGGGGCGCGCCTCCGCGTGAGGCGCTGAGCGCTCCGTCTCCGGCCATCGTGCCCGTGACGTGGGTCGAGTGCGCCGCGACGGCCGCGTCGGTTTCCACCTGCGTGAACCGGCTGGCGAAGTCCTGATGCGGAAAGACCGTTCCTCCGTCGGCCAGGGCGGTGATGACGCCCGCCCCGGACAGGGAGTAGGGCGGCGCCTGCACGTCCTCGACACCGATGCGTACTCGCACGCCGTCGTTCTCGCTCTCGGGAACGGGCAGGCCCTCGGAGATCCACAGCACGGCGTCGAGTCCGGCCATCGCAAAGATCTGCGAATCGGAGATCCGGAGCGTGAAGCCGGGAAAGGTCGGCAGCGGCGCTACGATCTCGGCGCCGAGATCGATCAGGCGCGCACGCGTG
>JAGQHR010000515.1 GCA_020431745.1 Candidatus Eiseniibacteriota bacterium | reverse complement strand
ACGTCCCGGCGCGCGGCCGCGCGGAAGACGCCGGAGGCTACTCTCCCGATGATCGTGCGAGCAACCGCGCGTAGATCGGCTCGAACGCCTGGGCCGCCCGTGCCCACGAATGATCGATCCGCATGATGTGCTGAACCAGGCGTTTCCAGGAGCTGCGCTTCTCATAGGCGGAGAGCGCCGCCTCCACGGCGCCGAGCAGAGCGCCTCCCGCGTACTCCCGGAACAGGAACCCCTCGCCCTTGCCGATCTGGGCGCTGAACGGGCGCACCGTGTCGATCAACCCACCCGTCGCGTGCACGATCGGAACCGCCCCATAGCGCATCGCACGCATCTGGGACTGTCCGCATGCTTCGCGGCGCGGCGCCACCAGGAACATGTCGGATCCCGCGTAGAGCAGTCGCTCCTGCGGGACGCCAGGCTCGCGCACCCAGGCGAACTTCTGCGGAAATGCTTTGCGCAGCCGCTCCAACACGGACTCCGACGAAGGCGATCCCGTACCCAGGACGGCCAGTTTGAGCCGCTCGCCGAAGAGATCACCCGCGATGGTATCGAGGAGTTCGAATCCCTGATCTTCGCGCACCGGAGCCGCCATCCCGATGAGAGGCACGTCCGGTTCGACGGGAAGCTGCAGCGACTCCAGAAGCCGGATCTTGTCGCTCACCTTGCCCTGCAGCGTCTGCCAACCGTACCGATACGGCAGATGATGATCGCTGGACGGATTCCACTCCTCGGCATCGATCCCGTGCAAGATCCCAACCAGATGGGCATGCCGTTGCCGCAGGATCCCGTCGAGACCGGCGCCGATCTCGGCGGAGCTCTGGATCTGCTGCGCGTGCGTCGGGCTCACCGTCGTGATGAAGTCGGCGGAAGCGATGCCGGCCTTCATGAAGTTGACGCGACCGAAGTACTCCAAAGGCCCCAGCGGTGCCGCGAGCCGCGCGGGGAGCCCGATCTGCTCCAGCACGTCCCGTCCATAGATCCCCTGGAGCCCGATCTCGTGAATCGAGAAAAGACAACCGAGACGGCGCAGCCGGTCCGGGGTGTCCGGCCCCTCGCGCAGGAGCAGGGGGACGAGCGCAGTCTGATGATCGTTGAGGTGGATCAGATCCGGGGCGAGCTCGAGCGCCTCGAGACCCGCGACGATCGCCTTGGCGAAGAAGATCCACCGGTCGGCGTTGTCACTCCACTCCTGCTCGGTCGTCGGATCGACGTACGGGTCGGGACGCTCGAAATAGGGATGGCCGACCCAGACGATCCGGACGTGCGTGCTCGGGACCTCGACCATCAGTAGGTTCGCCGTCTCGACGGAATCCCCCATGGGAATCTGGACGGACGCGGAGCGGCGCGGAAGCTGCGCGACCTCCGCCAGAACCTTCGGGTAGCGCGGCAGGAAGACGGTAACGGTGTGATCGCGACGGCGCAGCTCCCGGGCCAGGGACTCGACGAAGTCGCCGAGGTCGCCGACCTGACAGAACGGGCGCATCTCGGTGGCTGCGATCGCGATCTCGTGAGGCACGTCTCGTAGGCTCCTGTCGCCGTCCAATCCTCGAACCCGGCGCCCCGAAGGGGCGTGTATGACGGTGATTCCCGCACCGGCCCGTTCCGGTTCCAGAACGGCCCCGCCGGCACCACAATGGGCTCTCGGGGTCCTCTCTAGCTATCGGTGGAACACCCCAGCACCTTCAGCCGGGCAACCGGCGAAGGGGGGTGACCCACGACCGGAGCGTCTACTCCGCTGGACATAGCGCGCGGGCACTCCGGCCACCGGGCGAGCCGGGAATCCCGCGGCGATCGGGAGGCATGCCGGACGCACTCGGGACACTCGAGGCGTCAGAGGGCCGAGCGGAGCTGAGCGGCGGCCACTTCCGGCGGGATCGGATTGATGTAGAAGCCAGTTCCCCACTCGAATCCCGCCACCTTCGTCACCTTGGGCATGATCTCGAAGTGCCAATGGTATTGGTGCGGTCCCTTGGGATCGTTGACCGGCGCGGTGTGGAGCACGAAGTTGTAGGGTGGTCCGTCCAGCGTGGCGTGGATCCGCTGCAACGTCTCGCGGAAGATCTGAGCAAAGGCATCGATCTGGTCGTCCGTGAGGTGTTCGAAGGCGGCGCCGTGAAACTTCGGCATCACCCACACCTCGTAGGGAAACCGCGCGGCGAACGGCACCACGGCGACGAAATGCTCGGACTCCGAGACCACGCGCCTCTGAGAATCGATCTCCTGGTGGATGACGTCGCAGAGGATGCAGCGTTCCTTCAGCTCGTAGTGCTGCGCGAATCCCTTGATCTCCTCGTCGACGCGCCGCGGCACGATCGGCGTCGCGATGAGCTGTGTGTGGCTGTGCTCCAAAGTCGCCCCCGCGGGAGCCCCGTGGTTCTTGAAGATCTGGATGTAGCGGAACCGTCGATCGAGCGTGAGATCGATGATCCGGGCGCGATAGGCGCGCGCGACCGCGGACACCTGCTCCAAAGGAACGAGCGCCAGCTCGGTGCCGTGTTCGGGGGTCTCGATGACGACCTCGTGCGCTCCCAGCCCGTTCATCTTGTCGTAGATGCCCTCGGCCCGGCGGTCCGGCTGCCCCTCGATTTGGAGGGCGGGGAACTTGTTCGACACGACCCGGACGATCCAGCCGCTACCGTCCGCGTCTCCGCCTTCGGGCCGCTCGGCATAGACCTCGGGCGGCGTGCGATCCTCGCTGCCGGGACAGAACGGGCAGGGTCCACCACCGGCCTCGACCCGTTCCGGAGCGAAGTCCGTGGGTCTTTGACCGCGTTCCGCGGCGATGATGACCCAACGCCCGACGATGGGATCGCGCCTCAGCTCCGGCATCGCTGCTCCTCGCTATCGTTCCGCCGCGGCTGTCGCGGCCGCGTACACCGCGCGGAGCGCGCCCTGCATCTGGGGAGTCCAGGCCACGCCGCGGCGACCGAACACGACCTCGGCCGTCTGAAGGAACCGCTCGAGCTCGTAGCGGCCAGAGCGGGCGCTTCCCCCCCAGGAGAAATCGGGGATCCATTTCCCGAAGACCGCGTCGTCCGCGAAGAGATTGGCCCCGAGCCCCACGATCGTTCCGGTGTTGAGCATACAACCGATCCGGGTCTTGGCGTGATCTCCGATGAAGCTGCCGACTTTCTTCGATCCCGTCGGGACCTTTCGCCCTTCCATCTCCAGCTGCACCTCGCCGTAGTTGTTCTTGAGATCGCTGGTGGTGGTGAGCGCGCCCAGGTTGACCCATTCCCCGACGTAGCTGTGTCCGACGAACCCGTCGTGCGCTTTGTTGTCGTATCCGAGGAACACCGTGGACTCGACCTCGCCGCGGATCCGGCAGTGGGGGCCGAGGGCGGTGCCTCCTCCGACCCGCCCACCGAGCAGCTGACAGTCTCCGGCTGCGTAAAACGGCCCGCGAATCCAGGTGTGCGGAAACACCTGCGTGACGGGGCCGAGGACGATCGGTCCTTCCCGGGCATCGAGTACGACCCCGTGATCGATACGACAGTCGGCTCCGGTCCAGACCGCGGCGGAATGATAGACCTGCGCGTCGCCGGTCCCCGAGCTCGCCGGCCCCTCGCTCAACCACCGCTCGAGGTCC
>JAGQHR010000514.1 GCA_020431745.1 Candidatus Eiseniibacteriota bacterium | reverse complement strand
CCGCCGGATCCAGCGGATTCCCGAGGCGAACCCGCTGCCGGAGGATCTCGTCGACGACGGTCCCGCGGTGGTCGAACGCACGCTGGGACGGGGGGTACTGGAGCGCTACGAGCGCGCACTCGGATGTCTGTCGGTCACGCAGAGAGAGGCCTTGGTCATGCGCATCGAGTACGGCTTCACCTTCCCGGAGATCGCCGACGCTCTGCAGAAGCCGACGCCCAACGCGGCGCGCATGCTGGTGTTGCGAGCCCTGGTCCGTGTCGCGGAGCTGATGGATGAGCCCGCGTAGGCGACGCGTCCTGCTCGAAGCGGCTCGGGCCGTCGTGGATGGGGATCCCGTCGACTGGTCCGGGCTCAGCGAGACCCACCGGCATCTGAGCGGGCGAATCGAGAACCTGCGCCTGCTCGCCTCCCTCTTGGAAGCCGAGGGTGTGGAGGAAGAGACGCTCCCTCCGGGAACAGTCTGGGGATCATTGGTGATTCGGGAACGGGTCGGCCGCGGCTCGTTCGGAATCGTCTACCGCGCGCACGAACCGCTCCTGGAGCGGGATGTGGCCCTCAAGCTGCAGCGGCGCACCGATGCCACCTTGCAGCTCGACGAGGCGCGCCGGCTCGCTCGGGTCCGACACCCCCACGTCGTCGCGATCCACGGGATCGATACGATCGACGGCCGCCTCGGAATGTGGACCGAGCTGGTCGACGGCCCCACTTTGGAGACCGTTCTGTCCGCCCAGGGACCGATGTCCGAGCCCGAGATCGTGCAAATCGGAGCGGCGATCCTCGGCGCGCTCGCCGCCGTCCACCGGGCGGGATTGATCCACGCGGACGTGAAGGCGGCGAACGTGATGATCGATCGGGACGGACGGCCGATCCTGATGGACTTCGGCGCCGGTCGCGAAGGCGCCGCCGTCGGGCGCGCAGGTGCCACCGCTGCGAGCGGAGTGGTCCGCCCTGCGTTCGGCACCCCGCTCGTGATGGCTCCGGAGCTCCTGCACGGCGCCGAGCCCACGATCGCGTCGGACCTCTATGCCGCGGGTGTCCTCCTCTATCGACTCGCGACGGGACGGTACCCGGTGGAAGCGACGACACGCCGGGAGCTGCTCCAGAAGCTCTCCCAGGAACGCATTCCTCCTCTCTCCGAAGCGCGACCCGAACTGTCCACCTTCCTTTGCGATGCGATCATGGACTCGTTGCGGCCGGATCCCCGCACACGACCGGCGAGCGCAACGGCGATGGCGGCCCGCCTGTATATCGACGAAGCCGCGGGGCCGGACGACCTTCTCCACCCGCCGGCGAAGACGCGGGTGCTGAAGAACGCTCCGGTGTTCGAAACCCGGTTCGTGGGGCGGAACGACCTCCTGCGCGCGCTGGAGAGAGCGCTGCGTCCCGGTACGTGGATCACGCTCACGGGTCCGGGAGGCTCGGGCAAGACGCGCCTGGCGCATGAGCTCGCGGGGCGTTCGATCGACGGATATTTCGAGCATGGCTATTGGATCGATCTCTCCGGAATCGCGCACGCGGACGAGTTCGAGCTCGAGGTGGCGCGCGTCCTGGACATCCCGCTCGGCGCATCCCCCTCTCCGCTGCACGACGTCTCCGGCCGGATCGCCGGGGCGCGACTGCTCCTGATCCTGGACAACCTCGAGCATCTCGCAGCCACAGTGCTCCCCCGCATCCGACGTCTGCGCAGGGATTGTCCCGGACTCGCTCTGCTCGTCACCTCCCGGGTACGTCTCGGCGACGGATCGGAGCAGGCGGTCGCCGTCCCCCCGCTCCCGTTACCACCCGAGACGGTCTGCTCCCCCGCAGAGGCGCTCGAGTCCGATGCTCTGCGGCTCTTCGCGATCCGCGCCCGCACCGTTCGGCCCTCGTTTCATCTCGCACCGTCCAACGTCGCGGCGATCGCGGCCATCTGCCGGCGCGTCGACGGGATCCCGTTGGCGATCGAGCTCGCCGCAGCCCGCATCGGCACCATGGGCGAGACCGAGCTCTCCGCACGCCTGGAGCAGAGCCTCTCGCTTCTTCAAGACCGGAAAGGAGACCGTCGCCCGCAACACGCGACGATCCATGCCCTGGTCGACTGGAGCACCGCACTGCTCTCCCCGGCGGCCTACGAGCTGTTCCTCCGGCTCTCGGTGTTCGCACCGACATTTTCGCTCGACGCGGTCGAGGCGGTCTGTGCCGATCCCGATGCGGAATCTGGAGTCGGTGTCGATCCCCCGCACGAGGGCGAAGCTCCGCCCACGCCGAAGAGTGCAGAGGTCCGAGACCGGTCGCGATCGACCATCCGCAAAGACGACGTGGCTGACCTGTTGACGGAGATCGTGGAGCAATCGCTCCTGGCCTTCGATCCCGGGAAGCGCCCCCGCTACCGCATGCTCACCCTCGTCCAGGAACGGGCGCGCGCGGTGGCGCACACTCCCGGTCCGGCGCGATCGGAGGATCGGACGCTCGCACTGGCCTGGCGTCATCACCGTTGGTGTCACGAACTGGCTCGCGAGGCTGCCGCGCAGCTCGGTGGGAGCGACCCCGAGCCGGCGCTGGCCCTGCTGGATGTCGAACGGGAAAATCTCCGCCGGGCGCTCGCCCAACCGGCCGTCACGCCCGACCAGGTGCGCTGCCGCCTCGAGCTCCTGCTGACTCTCGGAAAGTGGTGGTGGATTCGCGGCCGGTTCCACGAAGGAGCGCGCGAGCTCGCGCGTGCGCGCGACCTTCCCGAGCACGACGAGCTCGCCGGTCTCCGAAACGACGTCGGACTCCTGCTCGCGAAGCTGCTGATCGGACTGGGCCGGAGCGGGGAAGCCCGCGAGGAGCTGGAGCGATGCATCGACGCCATCGACGCGCGCGGCGACCCACGCGAGCTGGGGGCTCCGCTCGCGAACCTGGGCGCCGTGCACATCGAGGCCGGCGATCTGGACCGGGCGCGGGATTGTCTGGATCGCGCGCGCGCGGTCTTTCAGACGCGCGGCGACTCGCACGAGCTGGCGGTCGTGCTCGGCAACCTGGGTGTGACGGCCGAACGCGCGGGGGATGACGTGACCGCGAATGCGTACTACGCGGAGGCTCTGGCCATCCGACGGAAGATCGCCTCGAGCTCCCTCGAGCTCGTCGGCGACCTCAACAACTCGGCGTGCGGACTGCAGCGACTGGGGCGTCCCGCGGAGGCGCTCGCCGTCGCCCGGGAGGGATTGGACCTGCTGCGGACCCTCGGACACCCGGCGCAGCTCGCCGGATCCCTCGTCACGCTGGCGAGCATCCGGATTCAGCTCGGTGACCACGCCGAAGCCAGGAGCGCACTTCTCGAAGCGAGTCAGGTCCACACGGATCTCGACCACCCCTTCGGCCTCCTCCACCTCGCCGGAGGCTGGGGACTCTACTTCTGGGAGACGAACGACGCCGAAGCGTCGACGCTGGCCTTTCGGTTCTGCCTGGAGTGGGAAGCTCGATCCGGGATGGCGGTCTCCCGTTCGGATCGCCGGGACATGGACGAAAAGCTCGCGCGATTGGAGGTCCACCTCGGGCGACCGCGGTTCGCCGCGTTGTCCCGCCGGGCCCGTTCCTGGAGTCGCGACGGATTCCTCGCGTGGGTACGGA
>JAGQHR010000513.1 GCA_020431745.1 Candidatus Eiseniibacteriota bacterium | reverse complement strand
GAAAGGCCCAGCGTCACCGTCTCTCCGCGGTGACCGAAGCGTTGCTCCCCGTAGTAGTTGGGCACGCCCTCCTCGATGATGCGAGCGACGCAGGTCCGCGCGTGCGCGTGCGCGTCCTCGGACACACCGCGGATCGTGATCGTGAAGCGATTGCCGCGCAGATGCCCCGTCCGCAGCTTGTTGCGATGCCGCCGCGCTTGCAGGACCCGCACGCCGTCGAGCCCCAGCCCCGTCGCGTCCATCTCTGAGAGCAGCTTCCCCGGGACCGACATCCACTGCGTGGTCACCGCATGCTTGTCCTTGAGCCCCGCGACACCGATGTCGTCCTGGCGCGCACCGATCCGCTTGGCGAGCGCACGCCGAACGTCGTCGGTCGTCCGTCCACGCTTCTCGATCTCCAGAAACAGATGCTCCCCCTCGCCGGCCGGTTCATACGCGGGGATCTCCGCGACGACGAAGTCTTCCGGTTCCATGCGGATCCGACCGCCGGTGCCGGGGACGGTTGCGGTCAGGAGCGGAAGCGGCACGGTCGCTCTCTCGATCAGATTCATCGACTCTCCTCGTCCGGCCGTTCGGTCGCGCGCACGAGGGCGGCGACGAGATGTGGTTCGATCGGTTCGCGATCGGGGTCTTCGGGGCGCACCAGCGTCACGGAATCCAGCGCCGAGTAAGGTCGGAACCGGAGCGCAGCGTGCTCGAGATACGGCGGGTTCGCGTGGCCGGAGGTCTGCCCGCCGTAGCGATCGTCCCCCGCGAGCGGGAACCCGAGATGAGCCAGGGTGGCGCGGATCTGATGGAAGCGCCCGGTGTGAAGTCGGATCAGCAGGTGCGCCTGCCCCGGCCGTTCGGGAGCCGCCGCCTCTGCCAGCACGTCCAGACGCGCCGGCTTTCCCCCGGCTCGCACCACCGACGCGTGACCCCGGTGGACCCTGAGATGGACGCGGTGGGACCCGATCAGCATCCCCGGATCGTCCGAAGCGAGCACCCGCGCCAGATACCACTTGGCCCACCGTCCCGCCCGAATCTCCGCGTTGTGGAAGGCGATCGATTGGTCGCTCAGAGCCACCACCACGAAGCCGCGTGTCAGGCGATCCAATCGATGGGGCAGCCGGGCCCCGGGATGTCCTCCGCGACGGACCCGCTCGATGAGCGATACCCCGCGGGGATCGGTGGTGAGCTCGGTCGCCAGGCCCGCCGGCTTCACGACCACCAGCTCGTGCGGCGTCTGCAGGGACACCGGGATCGGGAACACGTGTGGCACGGGCAGGATCCTACACCACGGGCAGCTTGTGCTTGGACCACCCGCGGGGCTCTCCTACTATCGTCGCACGGCAGATCCGGTCCCATCCCGCTCGATCGAGAACCCGGCCCCGGAACGCCCCCGTGACGACAGTGGAGACCGTGTGCCGACACCCATCCGTTGAGAACCGCCTCCGATGATCGGAAAGTCCATCCAGGGATTCAGGATCCTCGAAGTCCGGGACGCCGGCGCCATGGGCGTGGTCTACAAAGCACAGGACCCGCACCTGCCCCGCGTGGTCGCGATCAAGGTGATGAACCGGGCGCTGGTCGACGACGAGGTCTTTCTCGAGCGCTTCCGCCTCGAGGCCCGCGCCCTCGCGATGGTGCAGAGCCCACACATCGTCACCGTCCATCAACTGATCGACACTCCCGATGATCTCGCCATCGTGATGGAGTACGTCGACGGCCGGTCGCTCCAGGTCCTGGCGGAGGAAGAGAGCCTCTCCTGGCAAAGGACCTGCCGGCTCCTGCGCCAGGTCCTCCTCGGACTGGCCCAGGCTCACGAAGCAGGGATCGTCCATCGGGACGTCAAGCCGAGCAACGTGCTCGTGCTCAAGGACGACACGGTCAAGATCGTCGACTTCGGACTCGCGAAGAGTGATCGGGCCGGACGAAACCTGACCCAAACCGGGGCTTCGGCGGGCACCCTCTACTACATGTCTCCCGAGCAGGTCCACGAGCTGAAGGATGTGGACGCGCGAAGCGATCTCTACTCCGTCGGCATGTCGTTCTACAAGCTTCTCTGCGGGCGGCTTCCCTTCGAGTCGACGACGAGCAACTACGAGATTCTGAAGGAGATCGTGGAACGGGACTTTCCGCCCGCCGATCACTTCAACCCGCTCCTGCCGCCCGCGCTGGTCGATCTGCTCGCCAAGTCCCTGCAGAAAAAAGCGACCGATCGCTTCCAGAGCGCCCGCGAGATGATCGAGGCGCTGGACGAGATCCTGAGCGCTCATCCCAGTACGACGGACCCTCGCGGATCCGGACTCCGGCGATCGCTCGCCCCGAGCTCCATCCGCGGAACCGAGAGTCGATCGACGCCTCCGGCCGTCGCCGATCCACCGGACGGAGGCGAAACCCGCATCTCCCTCCCCCCGAGCGACCGACATCAGGAACCGCCACCTCGCGCAGCGTCCGCCCGGGAGGAAACCCCGCGCGAAAGCGATGCGAGCCTTCCCCCGCCTGTCCGACCGTCGTCCACGCGCTGGCGCAGACCGCTCACCGGCGTCGGTGTCCTCGTCCTTCTGGGCGTCGCAGCGCTCGTGGTGCGATCGCTCCTCGCACCCGGAGAACCCGAGGCAGCCCACCTGAGCATCGTGACCCACCCCGATGGCGCCCGCGTTTACGTCGACGGCGTGGAGAGCGGACTCGCTCCTCTGCTCGGATTTGCGCGGGATCCCGGCCCGGTACACGTGCGCGTCATCCGCGACGGGTACCTCGATCGGGACTCGACGTTCGTCCTGACCGCGGGTGACACGACGGCCGTCTCGTTCGCGCTTCGGCCCGTACCGACGGAGGAGCCGATTGCGCCCACACCGCAAACCGCGCTCTCGCTCGAGATCAATCCCTGGGGCCGGGTCTGGTTGGACGACCGCCCGGCGGGCGGGGAGCAGGTGCGCTCGGAGTCCTTTCCCGTCGAACCCGGAACGATCCGCGTACGGGTTCGACACCCCGAACTCGGCACCTGGGAGCGTCGGATCACCGTCAAGCGTGGCGAATCCCGCCCCGTCCAGGTAGACTTCGACCGGCGATGGCCGGTGGTGGTGACCTCACAAAGTGCGGAGGGGGGTTACCTGATGGGTGAGATCTTCGTCGACGGAATCGCGACCGGAGACAACACGCCCAAGGAAATCAAGCTCCGGTCCGGCGAGCACGCCATCGAGGTCCGGCGGCCGGGCTATACCTGCAAAGCGGTTCGTTTGGGCGTCTACGGAGCCGTGACCGATCCGATTCGGGTAGTCCTGCAGGCGCAGTAGAGTCGCTCCCGCGGGAGGGGACACGTGAGCGTTTCCAAAGATCCACATCCCGGTCCGCATCGATGGTGCCGACGCGAACGCCTGCTGCGACGGCTGAGCGCGGCCATTCTCGTTCTCTCGCTGACGTGGCAGGTGGCAGGCACCCCGGCCTGGGCTCAGACCGGCAAGGAATGCGACGACGTCATCGTGACGTCTCTTCGTTCCTATCAGGATGGCCTCTTCGATCGTGCCATCGCCGCGCTGGATCATTGTCTGCGCAACGAGGGCATCGCCTCGGACGAGCGGGCGGAGGCATACCACGTCCTCGGACTCTGCCATCT